>JAAWLY010000164.1 GCA_022798155.1 Lawsonibacter sp.
TTCAGCGCCGCCCTCACCTGCGTCAGCAACGTGGGCCCCGGCCTGGAGGCCATCGGCCCCAGCGGCAACTTTGCCGCCTTCTCCGGGCTGTCCAAGGGGGTCATGTCCCTGTGTATGATTATCGGCCGGCTGGAGATTTTCCCCATTCTGGTGCTAATCAGCCCCTCCACCTGGCTGCGGACATAATAAATATCCCCCGGCATAGCCGGGGGGTCCGTTTACAAAAAAAGCGAGAACTGTCCATTCGACAGTTCTCGCTATTTTTTTCTCCCCGTTTCCCGCATACTGGAGCAGGGGCCCCTGTCACTTCCGCCTCAGGTCCTTTGCAAGGGCAATCAGATGGTCCAGCTGTTCGCTGTCCAGCCCCCGCGCCGCCTCCAACAGCCTGTTCATCCGCCTGGGATCCTTTCGATCCCGATCGAAAAACTCAATCGGCGTAACCCCCAGGTACTCGCAGATATAAAAGAAGGCCTCCATAGAGGGATAGTTATTTCCGTTTTCAATGTTGTTAATATAGCCTTCGCTCAGTCCGATAGACAGACTCATATCTCGGGCAGATATCTTTTCTTTCTGACTCATTCTCAATTCAGCTACTCGCATTCCAAATTCCGGCTTTTCCATCAGAGCTTCACCTCATTTGTATACGATTCTACAGTATAGCAGGGCAAATTTTATCTAATCAAATTGCCGTTCCATCTTGATTC
This sequence comes from Lawsonibacter sp., assembly GCA_022798155.1. Lineage (GTDB taxonomy): Bacteria > Bacillota > Clostridia > Oscillospirales > Oscillospiraceae > Lawsonibacter. The sequence goes on from JAAWLY010000164.1 coordinate 705, forward strand.
ATTTAATTAAACTATATATAATTTGTGGAATATATATTTTAACCAGATATGAGGTGTACTATGCGCGAAAAAACTTGCTGCTTTACCGGCCACCGCCAAATCCCGGCGAGGGAGGTAGAAGAGGTCAAAAAAAGACTGGAGACAACCGTCTCCAGTCTGTATCGCAGAGGGGTATGCTGTTACGGCGCCGGCGGCGCCTTGGGGTTCGACACCCTGGCAGCCCTGACTGTACTCCGCCTGCGGGCCGTCCATCCCGACATAAAATTGATTCTCGTCCTCCCCTGCCTGACTCAGGCGAAAAACTGGAGCAAGGCGGACCAAATCCAATACGAGAGGATCAAGGCCCAGGCAAACAAGGTGGTCTATACCTCCCAGGAGTACTTCCCCGGCTGTATGCACAGGCGCAACCGCCATCTGGTGGAGCACAGCGGCACATGCGTGTGCTACCTCACCCGGCAGTCCGGGGGCACGGCCTATACCGTGGACTACGCCAGAGCCCAGGGGCTGGAGATTATCAACGTCGCGGGCTAACCGATGACCCGCCGGGCCACGTCCACGCTCTCCTTGGCGTCCTTGGCGTAAAAGTCGGCCCCGATCTTTTTGGCGTAGTCGGCGGTGAGCACCGCGCCCCCCACCACCACCTTGCAGGGGACGTGCTCCGAGCGCAGCAGGGAAATGGTCTGCTCCATGCTGCCCAGGGTGGTGGTCATCAGGGCGGACAGTCCCACCAGGGGGGCGGCGTGCTTTTTGGCCGCCTCCACCACGGCGGCGGGCTCCACGTCCTTGCCCAGGTCCACCACCGGGTAGCCGTAGTTCTCCAGCAGCACCTTGACAATGTTCTTGCCGATGTCGTGGATATCCCCCTTGACGGTGGCCAGCACAATAGTCCCCTTGGACCTGTCCTCCTGGCCGGGCTGGAGCCTCTCCCGGATGACCTCAAAGGCAGCCTGAGCCGCCCCGGCAGCCTGAATCAGCTGGGGCAAAAAGACCCGCCCCGCCTCAAAGTCCGCACCCACCTTGTCCAGCGCGGGGATGAGGACGCTGTCCACCACCTCCATGCTGTCCATCGTCTCCAGCAGCTTTTTCGTGGCGGCGGGGGCCTCCCCCTTCAGCCCGGCAAGAACAATCTGCTCCAAAGACCGCTCCCCGGCGGGGGCGGCCGCCTGAGCCGTCCCGCCGCCAGCAGTGATGGAGGTGGTCACGGTGGCGCTGCCATAGGCGGCGATGTAGTCCCGGGCCTCGGCGTCGATGTTCATCAGCAGATGGTAGCACCGCACAGCGGCCATCATAGCCTCCAGGTTGGGGTTGATAATGGGCAGGTCCAGCCCCATGGTCATGGCCATGGTGAGGAAATTCTGGTTGACCAGCGGCCGGGCGGGCAGACCGAAGGAGATATTGGACACCCCCAGCACCGTTTTCAGCCCCAGCTCGGTCTTGACCCGGCGGAGGGCCTCCAGCGTCTGGGCGGCCGCCTCCTGCTCGGCGGACACGGTGAGGGTAAGGCAGTCGATGTACACGTCCTCCCGGCGGATGCCATAGGACAGGGCCTTGTCCAGAATGCGCCGGGCGATGTCAAACCGGGCCTGGACGGTCTTGGGAATGCCGTTTTTGTCCAGGGTCAGCCCCACCACCGCCGCGCCGTATTTCTTCACCAGGGGCAGGATGGCGTCCAGCACCTCCTCGTCCCCGTTCACCGAGTTGACGATGGCCTTGCCGCAGTACACCCGCAGAGCCTTTTCCAGCACCTCGGGGCGGGTGGAGTCCAGCTGGAGGGGGGCGTCGCTCACCCCCTGGAGGGCCTTGACCACCTTCACCATCATCCCGGCCTCGTCAATCTCGGGCAGGCCCACGTTCACGTCCAGGATATCCGCCCCGGCCTGGGTCTGCTCCAGGGCCTGGCCCAGCATAAAGTCAATGTCGTCTTGGATCAGGGCCTCCTTCATCCGCTTCTTGCCGGTGGGGTTAATCCGCTCACCAATCACCCGCACCCGGTCGATGGGGACAGCCTGCACCGGGCTGCACACGGCGGCGGGGACAGACCGGGGAACCTCCCGGATCGTCCGGCCCTCCAGGGCCGCACACAGCTTGGAGATGTACTCCGGGGTGGTGCCGCAGCAGCCGCCGTAGCACTTTACCCCCAGCCGGGTCAGCTCCGCCATGGCGGCGGCGAACTGGTCCGCCGTGATGTCGTACCCCGCCCCGCCCGGGTCGGGCAGGCCGGCGTTGGGCTTGACGGAGATGGGCAGGGTGGTCCAGCGGGCCAGCTCCTCCACCAGGGCGGGCATCTCCCGGGGGCCCAGGGAGCAGTTGATGCCGATGGCGTCCGCCCCCATGCCCTCCAGAGTCAGGGCGGCGCTGGCGGGGGCGTGGCCCAGGAAGGTACGGCCCCGCTCCTCATAGGTCAGCGACACCAGCACCGGCAGGGTGGAGTTTTCCTTCACCGCCAGCAGCGCGGCCCGGCACTCCTGCAAATCGGTCATGGTCTCAATCATCACCAGGTCGGCCCCGGCGTCCACCGCGCATCGCACCTGCTGGGCAAAGATGTCCACCGCCGTTTCAAAATCCAGGGTGCCGGTGGGCTCCAGCAGCTGGCCAATGGGGCCCAGGTCCAGAGCTACCAGGGCTTTTCCGCCGGCGGCCTCTCGGGCGAGGGCGATGGAGGGCGGGATGACCTCCTCCACCGTCTTTCCCGTGCGGTGGAGCTTCTCCCGGTTGGCTCCAAAGGTGTTGGCGCAGAGAATCTGGCTCCCCGCCTGAACATAGGAGCGGTGGATGTCCAGCAGCCAGTCCGGGTGCTCCAACGCGGCCAGCTCGGGGTGTTCCCCCAGCTTTAATCCCTTGGCCTGGAGCATGGTGCCCATGCCGCCGTCCAGAATCACGGGGCCGGGGGCCCTTAGCAGTTCACGAAATCCCACAGTGTCCGCCCGCCTTTCGGTATTGACAGCTCCCCTGGGCGGGACAGCCCAGGCAGCTGCGCTTTTTTTGCTCTATCACGTTGTCCGCTATCCCCAGAATGGCGGTCACCGACTTTCTGGGGGTCAGCAGATTGCTGGCCGTGGCGCACAGCCCCACCCGGCGGGGGGCGTCCAGCAGGTCCAGCAGGGGCCCCTGGACCTCCAGCGGCAGATCGCCGTAGCCGGGACTGTACCGGAAGGGGAAGGAGCAGCCGGGGAATTTCCCTTGCAGCTCCACCTCGATCTGGTCGCAGGCCTCCTCCACCGCCGCCGAGGCGCAGCAGTCCAGGGTGAGGGCCCGGGCCATGTCCAGCCGCTCCGCCCGGCGGATAAGCATATCTGTCTCCGCCCCCAGGGTGGCGCAGAATACCGCCGCCCGGCCGCAGCCGGCCAGGTGGGTCTGTAAGTCCTTTCCCGGCAGGAGCAGGCCGTTTTCCAGCCGGACGCCCTCCGGCTCAAAGGCGATGTCCACCGCCCGCCAGCTCCACCGGGGCCGGACGGCCCCCAGCAGCTCCCGGGCGCAGGTCTCCACCTGGGCTTTCAAGGCCTCATCCGCCTTGTCCGGCGGACAGCCCATGTATCGCAGAATTTCGTCGGTGCTCAGTTGGGTGACGGCCATCACAGCAGGGTAATCCCCGCCGCCTCGGCGGCCTGGAGGTTGGCCTCGTCCCACAGGGAGGACTGGACCTCGCCGATGTGGGCCTTGCCCAACAGCAGCATGGACACCCGGCTCTGGCCGATGCCGCCCCCCATGGTCAGGGGCAGCTCGCCGCTCAGCAACATCTTGTGGAAGGGCAGCTCCCGCCGCTCCTCGCAGCCGGCCAGCTTCAGCTGCCGTGACAGGCTCTCCGCGTCCACCCGGATGCCCATGGAGGACACCTCAAAAGAGCGCCCTCCCACGCTGTCCCACACCAGCAGGTCGCCGTTCAGCTCCCAGTCGTCGTAGTCGGGGGCCCGGCCGTCGTGGGGCCTGCC
>JAAWLY010000165.1 GCA_022798155.1 Lawsonibacter sp.
TTTCAGCCCATGGTTTTGGATATCGGACGCATAGATATCTGGATGCTGGCGCCGCCTGGGAACGCCGCCTTCTGCCATTTCTCCCGTGCCTTCCGCAGCAGTTACAATAGCATTGGATAGTAAGAATCCGTAAATTTTCCGACGAAAGGAAGTGGGACCAGAATGGAAGGCCGAAGTCGTCACCGAGGCACGAAAGAGAGCTGCCACGAACGAGGGGCGGCGGGCCGGGCTGGTTCCCTGTCACGCCGCCGGAGCTGATCCGGAGGGACCGCGTCCTTCCCCCCTGTCATGCGCAGCCACAGGTCCGCCGCAGCCTGTTTGCTTCGGCGTGCCTGTGGTTTTTCGTGCTCCTTTGCTCAAATTTGAAAGGAGGAGCTGCTATGCATGAAAGCTACGATTTGGACCAGATGATGGAGCTGGTCCGGGAGCGAAAATTCCGCGCTCTGCGGGAAATTTTAACCGAGATGAACGAGGTGGACATCGCCGAGTTTCTGGACGAGCTGGAGGTGGACCAGGAGATTCTGGTATTCCGGCTGCTGCCCAAGGCCATGGCGGCGGAGGTCTTCGCCTATCTGGAGGAGGACCAGGAGAAGCTGATCGGCGCGCTCAGCGACAAGGAGCTGCGGGAGGTGCTGGACGAGCTGTATCTGGACGACACGGTGGACCTGATCGAGGACCTGCCCGCCAACCTGGTAAGCCGCATCCTGCGCAACACCGACGCCTCCACCCGCAGCCAGATTAACCAGCTGCTCAACTACCCCAAGGACTCCGCCGGCTCCCTGATGACCACCGAGTTTGTCTACCTCCACCCCAACAACACGGTGGAGGAGTCCTTTGCCCGCATCCGCAAGGTGGGCCTGGACAAGGAGACGGTGTACACCTGCTATGTCACCGACAACCGGGTGCTTCAGGGGGTGGTTACCGTCAAGCGGCTGCTGATGTCCGCCTACGAGACCAAAATCAGCGACATCATGGAGACCAACATCCTCTCCGTCACCACCCACGAGGACAAGGAGGAGGTGGCCCAGATGTTCTCCAAGTACGACCTGACCGCCCTGCCTGTGGTAGACGCCGAGGACCGCTTGGTGGGCATCATCACCGTAGACGACGCCATGGATGTCATGGAGGAGGAGGCCACCGAGGATATCGAAAAGATGGCCGCCATCCTGCCCACCGACAAGCCCTACTTCCAGACCGGCGTGGTGGAAACCTGGAAGCACCGTATCCCTTGGCTGCTGCTGCTGATGATTTCCGCCACCTTCACCGGCACCATCCTGGGCTTTTTTGAGGAGGCCCTGGCCGCCAACGCCGCCCTCACCCTGTTTATCCCTATGCTGATGGACACCGGAGGCAACTCCGGCGGTCAGGCTTCGGTCACCATCATCCGCGCCATGTCCCTGGGGGATGTGGAGTTTGCCGATTGGCTGCGGGTGATCTGGAAGGAGCTGCGGGTGGCTTTCCTGTGCGCCGTCACGCTGGGCGTTGTTGTGTTCGGCAAGGTCATCTTGGTTGACCGCAAAACGCCCACGGTGGCGCTGGTGGTTGCGTTGACCATCTTCGTTACCATCGTCATCGCCAAGCTCGTCGGCTGTACGCTGCCCATGCTGGCCAAGCGCCTGGGCTTCGATCCCGCCGTAATGGCCTCACCCTTTATCACCACCGTGGTGGACGCCCTGTCCCTGCTGGTCTACTTCGCCATCGCCACCCGGATTTTAGGTTTGTAAGCTCAAAACGCCCCCGACCGCTTTGTTTCGGTCGGGGGCTGTTGCGTTCAAATCAAGGCTGCCTGGAAAAAGAGACGGCGCTGACGGTGATATCCACCATTTCGGTCCGGCCCACGTCATGGTCAAGGAAATACACGTTGTACCAGATTTCTCTGGGGGACAGATAGCCGGTATACTCCCCGGCCTGGAAGGTGCGGACCACCGTCTCGCCGGCGGGGACAAGGGTAGTGCCGAAAACATCGTTCAAAAGATAGAACAGCCGAGGGCATCTCATAGCCAGGAGCATATCGTGCTGGGTGTTGTTGGTAACCGACAGGGAGAGGTATTCTCCATTCAAAGAGAGGTATCCTTCCTCAACCTCCTGCTTGGCGACAGGCCCGAAGCTGCCTCCCGCTCCATCGGAGATGCGGCGGCTTTCTATGCCATAACTGCCCATAATTTCCTCTTCCGTGGGCCAGTAGGGCTCAACCTCGGTGTAGTGGGCCGCCTTTGCCCCCGCGTTGTTCAGCTTGAGCTCGGACCAGTCGGGCATCGGCGCGTCGATGGCCACATTGCTCAGGGACTTCCCACCCAGATAGATCATGCTATTCTCCCAGTCGATTGGAATCTCCAGCGCCTGGGCGACGGTGCCGATGTGGACATAGGTGTTGCCGCCGCCTTTCTCATCGGTGTACAGGATGGTGGCGGGAATTTCACAGCCGGTGGCGTTGGTCACGGTATCGCCCGGCTCTACCACGGTCTTGCCGCCGATGGTCTTTAAGCCCGTCGTGCCAAAGGTTACTCCGCCACCCGCCGCCAGGGCCACCGTCCCGCAGCCTAACAGCATGGCCCCTGCCAGCATGCCGGACAGGAAAGCGCCTAGTCTATCTCGTTTTTTCATGATAGTCCCTCCTTTTTATAACGGTGCAAAATAATGGTAATAGCCTTGCTTATAACCAACTTTGATATGCATAAACATCAAAGCTGCCGGTCTGTCCCCAGGTCTGAGGGTTGATTTCCATTGTAAAATTGAGGTTCAAGCCATTACCGTTCTCACCTCTTGAGATGGTGGTATAGGTTTTGTGAGCAGCTAAAATTTCTGTGGTTGTATAGTTCTTTCCCTCAATCGTATATGTAATCTTGACGTTCAGGGGAACATCGCCAGTATTGCTAACCTCAATCTGCATAAAATCGCCGTTTACAGAATTAACGTTCTTTGAAACCCGGTAAGGGCTGGCATAAGTGGCAGTACGGTCGGATACGTTAATGAGAATATGCTTCTCTCCGTCGGCCAGAGGCATTATGGGTTGGGCGTTGGAGATGATGGTAATGTCGCCGGCATGAATTACCTGGGGGCCGGCGGCAAGGGCAGTGCTGGTGAAAATGGCGCAACAGAGCATAAGGGCGATCATCGCACGAGACATCATACGCATCTTTTTCATAATTTTTTCTCCTTTATATTTATTTAAGTTGTGCCATTATTAGTTTAATATTTTACTATTCCTGTCACTGTGATAGTATACATTGCATTGTTACGGATAGCCAATATAAACATACCATGTTGATTGACCCGCATTGATTTGTCAATGCTCCCAGCGGTAGAGTTTATGGAATAAAAAAGACCATCGGGAGCAACATAGCCGAAATCTACGCTAGCAGATTTGGGTGTATAAGTACAGTCATACTTTATAATATCCCCTGTATCCAAAGAGAATTCATTGCCTAAAGTTACAAACTCTTTTGCGGATATGCTTGCATCCAAACGACCTGCAACCCGAGAAATAATAGGTGGATTATCAGTATACTCCATTGCACTGGCTGGAAGTGTGGTGCAGGAAACTACGAGAATACAAACCAGGAAAATACTCCAAAATCGCTTCAAATTGCAAACCTCCCTTCTACAATTTTTACTCAAAGGGTAGTATGGGAATATTTCGCACTGAAGATATATCACCTATCACCTCACCTTCCAAAGTTGATTCAGATACAGAGTCCTCGGGCTGTTCTCGGAAGAAGAACACACCAATAACGATACCGCCTGCCAAGACCAGTGCGGCCAACAGCGCCCACAGGCAGTAGTTCCAGGAACGTGAAGCTGGAACCTCCACCACCTGGATGATTGGTTCCGGTTCCACCGGTGGAGTCCAATCGTCTTTCAGCAGCGCGTCAACCGGAATCCCGTACACCTCGCTCAGCGCGGTCAGGTTATCGGCTGAGGGCCGTGAGGTCCCCCGCTCCCATTTGCAGATGGTCTGGCGGGAAACATCCAGCCGCTCCGCCAACTCCTCCTGGGATAAAGCGTGTTCACTTCTGACAGTCCGCAGCCTCTCTTTAAGTGTCATCCTAACATATCCTCCATTTTGGGACAACCAACTATGATTTACATCAGTTCGTTTTTACAAAAAAGCCAAGTAAACAAAAGTTTACACGCAAGAAAAAGTTAGTTCATCATAACACTTTCCAGCATTTACGTCAAATTCGTGAAAAACGGCCCCCGACATAAGCTTGGGGCCGTACTTTTTACAGATTGTCCATATTCCGCAGATAGGCCTCGGCGCCGTAGCGCAGGCAGCGCTGGAGCCGCCGCTCCCCCCGCTTGATGGTGCGGGAGACGGTGGACTTATCAACCCCCATAGACTCACCGATCTCCCGCATATTTTTGCCCTCTGCGTAGTACAGCAGCAGCATCTGCCGCTGTTTGGCGGTAACATCCTCCCGCAGGCAGCGGATCAGGTTGCGTTTCAGCCGGCTGATCTCCTGGCTGTTGTCCGCCGCAATCTGCCGGCTGTACATGGCCATGTCGGCGGCATAGAGCTTGCCCTTTCTATATCGTGTATTTGGCATTCCGGCGATACCCCCTGTCATAGTAACGCTCGGTTAAAACGG
>JAAWLY010000166.1 GCA_022798155.1 Lawsonibacter sp.
AAGCACTCAACCAAATGACGCTCTTTATATAACCACCAATCAACCGGCCACGGCTCAGAAATATTGCTCTGTGGCGGGATCACATAGCCGGCTCCTGTTCTGAGATGTAAGCTCGGATCGCCTTTGCCCCATAAGCACGATCCGCTAATACAAAGCGATGGCCGTTTGTCTAGCTTTTCGGGGGCACTCCAATCAAAGACCGGGATTTTTTATTTTTTGTGACAGGCCCAGATCAGTGCCCCGAACCCGCAGCCGCCGATGATATTGCCCATGGTCACCGGGAGCATATTGCCCAAAAAACCAGCCAGGTTCAAAGCGGACATATTCACCCCGGCTTCCTGGAGCCAGCCGCCCAGATTGGGATACATCCCCGCCGCCAGCAGCCCGGCGGGGATGTAGTACATATTGGCCACGCAGTGCTCAAAGCCGCCGATGACAAAGAAGCTCACCGGTACGAAGGCCCCGATGGCCCGACCGGGCAGGCTCTTGGCGCACAGGGAGCACATCACCCCGGCGCACACCAGGATGTTGCATAAAATCCCCAGCACCACCGCTCTGCCAAAGGGAAGGGCACACTTATTGGCGGCGGTGCGGATGGCGTAGGCCGCTAAGTCCGTGTTGGAAAAACCGCTATAGGCAACGGCGGCAGCCAGCAGCGCCGCCCCCACAAAGTTGCCCAGGTAGACAATCACCAGGTTCCGCGCCATCCCCGCCAGACTGGCCTTTTTCTCCAGCAGGGAGATGGTAATCAGGCAGTTGCCGGTGAACAGTTCCGCCCCGGTGACGATGACCATGATGAGCCCGAAGGGGAACAGCAGGCCGCTGACCACCCGGGCCACAGAGGCGTTCTCCAGCCCATAGGAGGCCGTACTGGCCGCCACCGCTCCGGAGGCGATGAAAAATCCGGCCAGGATGGCGGCCAGAAACAGCCGTGCGGTGCTGTTGGTACTCTTTTTTGCCCCAACCTGGGCATAAAAACTGACAAATTCTCCCGGGCTCAACATAGAGCTCCCGCCTTTCCTTCTGAAATCAGCACAGCCCCAGCAGGTGCCGCACCTCGCCGATCATATACAGCGACCCGGTGACGCACACCACATCCTTCGGGCCGGCGGCCGCCAAGGCCTGGTCCAGGCCATCCTGGACCGTCCCGCAGGGGGCTGCCCGAACGCCCCGCTCTTCCAGATATCCCGCCAGCTCCTGGGCGGGCATGGCCCGGGGGCTGTCCGGCGTGATGGTGTAGAACTCCTTGGCCAGGGGGAGGATCCCCCCCATCATGGCGGGGTAGTCCTTATCGGCCAGCACGCCGGTGAGGAAAATCAGCTTCTTCTCCGGGTACAGCGCCCGCAGGGCCTTCCCCAGGGCTTCCATGCACTGGGGGTTGTGGCCCCCGTCCAAAATCACGTCGGGGCCCCGCCGGGCCAGCTCCAGCCGGGCTGGCCACACCGTCCGGGACAGGCCCTTGGCGACAGCCTCCTCCGGGATATCCCAGCCCCGCCGGGCCAGCGCCCAAAGCGCCTCCAGCGCCACGGCGGCGTTATACCGCTGGTGCTCCCCCAGCAGAGGGATGTGGTAGGGGCCTCTTCCCCGGTAGGTGAAGGTCTGGCCCTCCAGGCCGGAGTCCAGCACCTCCAGCGTCTCCGGGGCGGTGGTGGTGAGGGGGACGCCCAGGCTGGCGCAGACCCCCTCCACGACCTCCTCCACCTCCCGGCTCTGGCGGTAGAGGACGGCATCACAGCCCGCCTTGATGATCCCCGCCTTCTCGGCGGCGATCAGGGCCCGGGTGTTCCCCAGCTCGGCGGTGTGTTCCAGGCCGATGTTGGTGATCACGGCCGCTTCCGGGGCGGGGATCACGTTGGTAGAGTCCAGGCGGCCCCCAAGGCCCACCTCCAGCACCACAATGTCACAGCCCGCTTCCAGAAAGTACAGCATCCCCACAGCGGTCATCAGCTCGAACTCGGTGGCCGGGTCGTCCATCCCCCTCCCGGCGGCGATGACCCACTCCGCGATGCGGCCCAGGGCTTCGTCGGGGATGGGCTGGCCGTCCACCTGGAACCGCTCATGGAAGCGCCACAGGTGGGGCGAGGTGTACAGGCCGGTTTTCAGCCCCGCCGCAGACAGCGCCGAGGAGAGCATTGCGGCGGTGGAGCCCTTGCCATTGGTGCCGGTAATATGGACGTATTTCAGCTTTTTGTGGGGATCGCCCACCCGTTCCAGCAGCTCCAGCGTCCGGCTCAGGCTGGGTTTGCGCCCGGTCCAGGCCTCCTGATGGATGAGGTCAACGGCTTCCTGTCCCGTCATGCTCATACCGCCTTGACGCTGGCCAGCATGACGGCCCCGGCTTCACAGGCCACCTTGACCGGCCCGCCCTCAAAGCCCCGGCAGAGCAGGGTCTGGCCCGCCTGGGCCTCCACGCCGAAATCGGGCAGGCGGACCGCCCCGGACACGCAGTAGACGGCCAGGTCCCCTGGACCAGGGGTCCAGTCCTCCTCACAGGGGCCGGACAGGACGTCCACCGCCCCCTGTCCTTTCCCCTTGCGGACCATCAGGTTGAAGTCAACGCACTGCCCCCAGCTCTCCACGGGTACGCCGCCGTCGAATTCCACCACCCGGCCGGGGGCCAGGGGGAAGGGCCCGCCGGCATCGATCTTCAGCTCGATTTCCCCGTCCAGGATCGCCAAAAACCGGTTGTAGTCAGGCAGGGGGGTAAAGTCGGAGTGATCCAGCTCCACGGTGGCGGAGCTGAGCCGCCAGAGGAAGTCCCGGTCCGCGTACACCGCCCCCTCCGGGGCGATGGCCAGCTGGGTGGTGGTCCCGCCGGACCAGTTCGTGGCCACATAGTTCTCCTGGGTGAGAAGCTTCCATTCCATAAACGCGGCTCCTTTCGTCAGTCAGTGTATTTCACAACGCCGCTGCGGCGCAGGGCGTGCACCAGAGGGATACAGACAGTGGTAACAATGACAGCGGTGGCGATCCCGGTGGCAAACCGTCCGGGCAGGAAGGGGACATGCACCATAAACTCGGTGTGGTACATCACGCTCTCCAGCCAGATGCTCACGGTGTTGCCCAGTGTGGTGAACACCGCCCCGGCGACGCATATGGCGTAGCAGGCCACGGGCCGGCTCTCTATCCGCTTGCCGGTCCGGCGGCACCACACGGCTCCCAGGCCTACCACCACGCCGCGGATGGCGGCGGGAGCCACGTAGAGCACCGTGGTGGGGGCCAGGCCGTAGGGTCCGGTGATCTGAGCGATGAACTCCCCTAAAAGCCCCACCACCATGCCCTCAACGGGGCCGAACAGCATCGCGGCCAGCATGATGGGCAGCGACGCGAAGTTGAACTTGAAATAGGGCGTCTCGATGGCGATGGTCCGTTTCAGCAGGACCATCATGGCGGTGAGCAGGGCGATCATGCAGATGGTGTAGATGTTAAAACGCTTCTTGTTGATCGACATAATAATACGCTCCTTTCACAGCGTGTTGCCATGAAAGGAGCGCGCTCCCCCATGGCAGCGGATGCGGCACAGCAACGCGGATCTTTTAGATCCTTCGTCCGCCGGCAACTTCCCATCCGGCGGCACTTGACGCGCTGGGCCTACTCTGGCCAGGTACAAATATTTACATGGACTTGACTACGGTGTCATAGATCTGATCGGCCAGGGGCAGGGCCTTGGCCAGCAGGGCTTCGCCCTTCTTGCGGTAGTCCTCGGCCAGCTCCTTGTTCTTCAAGCTGCCGATGTTGATGAGCACGTTGAGCCATGCGCCCTGGATGGCGGCGCGCAGAGACAGGGCGGACACGCCCAGGTCGCTGGCGGCGCTGTCGTTGCTCTTGCCCAGGATGGAAGCGGTCAGCTCCAGGGTCTCAGCGGCCAGCTCCATCATCTCGAAGGGGGTCTTGGTGCAGCCCTCCAGGCCCTTCTGAATGGCGGCGGAGCGGGCGGCCTTCTCCTCGTCGGTGGCCTTGGGCATGCCAAAGGCGGCGCTGACCACGTTGAAGGCCTCGGTGTCCCGGTCCATCACGTCCACAAAGCGGGCTTTCAGATCGGCGGCCTTCTTCTGGGCTTCGGCTGCCAGCTCCTCAAACTCGGCATACTTCTTCTTGCCGATGGTCAGAGAGCACACCATGGCGGTGAGGGCCGCGCCCAGAGCGCCCTCCAGAGCGGCCGCGGAGCCGCCGCCGGGGGCGGGGGCGTCGGAAGCCAGCAGGTCCACAAATTCGGCGGTTTTCAGTTCAGCCAGTTTCATGGTTGGGACCTCCTTATTCCATGCCCACCAGGTGGTACTCCATCACCTGGTTGTGGCAGTCGAAGTTCTCCAGCTTCAGGTAGTGCTCGGCGCAGTCGATGAGGGCCTTGGCGGGGGTGAGGCCGACGACCTCGCTGCCGACAATGTAGGTGCCGTAGCGCTCGGCCAGGGCGCGGATCATCTCATAGACCACGTTCAGCGGGGTGTCCTCATAGTTGACCATGTTCATGGACACCTGGGCGATGCCCCGGTCCTCCAGCATGAAGCCCATGGCCTTGCAGCTGCGGAAGCCGCCGGAGGAGCCGCGGATGACCTTGGCGATCTTCTTGGCG
>JAAWLY010000167.1 GCA_022798155.1 Lawsonibacter sp.
ACGGCGAGGCGCTATCGCACCTATATCCGGTTAAGCTACGTCTGGGCCCGGAAGCAAGGTATTACCACGTTCGTGGTAGACTATACCACGGCCTTTGGGCTGCTGGCAATGGAAACGCTCCTTGAGCTCCGCGGCAAAGGAGCTGACTTCCTGCTATATGCCATAAACAGCAGGCACTTTGCCAAACGGAAAAGTTACCGGCTGATCCCGGAGACAGATATAGAAATTGCATGGAATTTATCCAAATGCGATTATCGCTATCAGTCCCTCTATTCGGTTGATACCCTGCACAAAGTGTATTCCGGCGCAGGTATATGGTGTACCGAAGCGGGAATCCGGTGTAAGTGTCAAATCCCAGAACCCAAAACTCCATAATAGCTTTAACCTGCTGGTCATTTACCTCTGCTGGATGTCCTTGTCCAAATCCTCCGCTGCGGCCTTTGAAGCAGCCAAGGTCTGAGCGCAAACAACCAGGACATGGTTCTCACGGGAAAACACGATACAGTTCCCTCCGATAACCACCCGGCGCTCCCCCACGCGGACCCCAAGATCCTCGCCAGATTGTTTATCCGGATGGGAGAACGCCGCCACCTCAGAGGCCAGACGCATGGCCGTTTCCTCAATGGACCCGCACTGCCAGCACTTGATTCGGCAGGACACCCCCAAACGCTCCAGCCGCCATTGGCTGAAGAATTCTCCCGCCTCCTCCGGAGTGGCGCCGCGGATATTCCGAGGTGTCCAGGGCCTTGCGGGCCGGGCAGCAAGGAGTTTTCGGTCCTCCTCGGTGGGGGCCAGGGAAAAGTGCTCCATTACAGCGTTGATATATCCGCCAGTGGAAACAGGGACCGCCGGGAGGCGGCCGAAGCCCTGGACATAACAGATTGAGCCGGCTTCAAAGACGCATACGCCGCCATTTTTGACCAGGCGCTCCCGATAGAAATTTCCGTGATATGGGCTTTTCTCGGAGACAGACACGGATGGCCGATCCGTTTCCATAGACGGCATCCCTGTGGGCAGGTGTGGCTCCTTTTTTGTTCCGGCCGGGCCCTGATCCCCGGGGAACTCACCTCCGTCCACCTGCAGGCAGGCATCATAGACCGTAGTGTAGATGGAGGAAAAATCGCTGCCGTTATAGTTGAACATATGATAGCTGAAACCGCCGTGCGTGGCGCTGCCTGTGCTGTCGAATGGGTATCGCCAATCCTCATTCCCAATCGCTATAATTCGATTGCAGGGGAACCCCTGCGCACCGCCCGCGAAAAAGCGAACCATGGCCAGAGTCTGGCCTGCCATAGCGCAGGCGGTGGAAACGATATGGGCACAGTCCGCGCAGTTGAGGACCGCGTCCGGTTTCCGTGTGTCATCCAGAAATTTTGTAAGCAGCAAATGATTATTTCCAAAGTCGCAGTAGTGGCAGTCTCCACCTCCCAGTATATCGTAAGTAAACCCGCTGGAGTTCAATTTCTGGGTCGCCCATTGGGCAAAGTCCGACGGCTGTTCTGCTTCCGGGAGGAAAAAGTCTATAAATTCGGTACGCAAATAGGCAACCTCAGCGGGAGAGTACTCGCTGCCGACAGCCGTCACCCAGGGCTTTACCGGAAGGGCTGGCAACAGATAGATGGTACATGTGCAATTGATCAAAGGAGTTTCTCCATCCCGGAACTGCCAGATATTGGTGCGTTGATATACACCCCCCCGGGGCAGCTTGTCCTTATCAAAGGGGAGGGATACTGTCAGCGTTTGGCCTGGCGAAATGTGATAATTCGCTGACTGGTTGCCCAGAAGACCGCCAGCGGTAAGATCAAAGGCCCTGAGGGTGCCGCTCTTGGCCTGCGTCCCTTCCCCGCTGTAATGGAGGGTAACATCCACTTTGGGCTGTGTAAGCTTACTGGGAACCAGGATGCACAAAGTGTCCAATCTGCCTCCGGCCGGGACATCGAACATGGAAGCGGGGAGGTTCTCTCCTCCCTTGTGATAGTGGAGACTGCCTGTGGAGGGGTCCCCTTGATGATCCCAGCAGATGCCGGTGATCTGGAGTGCGCCTTGGCGCTGCGGGCGCTCCCTTTCAGCTGATGCGATGGACACCGCTGTGCCCGCCAAGACAGCAATTCCTACAGCAGTACCCAAAGCAATTCCGATATGGGATTGCGTAGCCGCTGCGGCGCCCCCACCGGCTGCTGCGGTTGCGGTAGCCGCACCGCCCTGTGCGCCTCCAAAGGCGGAAAACACCTTATTGCTGCCCTGTACTGACAATTCAATCCCATACTCTTTTGTCTGTGCAGGAGAGGGGCATGGGCTTGGGCTGCGTGATAGCTGCCCGTACAGATGTCCATGATGTCGTTTGACTAAACTGGGATTCCCCTGCGTCACCGGAACAGGGTCCATATCAGTCTGCTTCCCGGGCGGATATCCATAAAGTATTCGCATATTTTCCGTGATCAGCTGATTGAGTAGATTGAACGTCCATTTCTCTTCGGGAGACAATGTATCCCACTCTGGCGAAATCTCGACAGGAAGCCGCATGGATACCCCAATCTCCCCGTTTTGAGGTGTGATGTCCGCCACCATATTGAATGCCGCGGTGCCCACTATACTCAGTGGGGTGGCGCCTATTGATTCCACCTCGTTGGGCCAGTCCAAGGGGAGAATGCTCACCAGGCCGTCCTCAAACAGGAAGGGCGGGTCATCAGCATAAAGAGCGATCTCTTCAGGCGTCAGCACCCTGCCAAACTCGGCGGAATAGGAGACGTAGCCGCAGAATCCCTTGGTGTAGATGGGCTTTCCGGACTCGTATTCCGCACCCACCAGGATATCCGACCGCCGTCCTGAGAAAGCGAAGGGGAACTGCCCATCCAGTTGTCCATCCAAATACAGGCTGACTTTACCTGAGTCAAATACCGCAGCTATATCCTGCCAAAGCTCAGGCAAGAGGGCCTTGGACATGACTGCCTGCTCACCAGCATCGGAGGAGAGGGCCAGTTGGAAGGTGTGTCCCTCCTGAGGGATCAATTCCAACGCATACAGAGTGCGGTTGCCTTCCATAGCGGCATACACCTGCTGGCGCTCTTGCTTATCCTGGGGCCAGATCTTCAGCAGCAGGGTATGGGTGGCCGGCAAAGCCTCCAGCGGCGTACAGCGCACCTGACCGGAACCGCTGAATACAGTACAGGCCGTGTATATCCCACATCCGGCCCCCTCGCCGACAGCCCACATGGGGAGGTGGTTCCCGCTCACATCCTTATACTGAATAGTTGAGCAGTCAGACTGAAAGACGCAACTGTTATCCACACCGGGCAAGACGGCGTTGCCGGACAGGATCTCCGCATCGGAGCGGGCGATGCTGCTGACTCGGATCAGCGAGAAGCCGCCCGTAAACTGTTTACCAATGAAAAAGTCTCCCGTACAGGCGGAGGTAGTGGTAAGGACCTTCTTCTCCGCCGCTGGAATACCTCCGACAAAAAGTGTAAGCACGCCCTGATGATAACGCAACGCGATGTAGTCCTGTCCATGCGGACCTAACGCCCACTCTGGTTCAGAGGACAACGAGGCAAAGCCATCCATAGAAAAGATGATTCTGCCGTCCATCAACTGGATCGTAAAGCCTCCTTCTTGCCCGTATAAAATCCCATCTATATTTTGACCTTTTACGACCCAGAGCTGGATCGTAAAATCGCCCCCGGTGCCAATGGATAGATTAGAAATATTTTTATGTGCCAAATAGCCTACGCTGGTGGTACGCAAAACCCGGACGCTGTTTCGATTTTGATTGGTCGCCATACAATCACCTCCACTTCAAATGAGCCCTGCCCGGAAGTCCGCCTCCAAGCGGTCACGCTCTTCCGCGGCATCCTGATCCGGCACCATGACCAGATCATCATCGTTCCAACGGTCGGCGAGTATGCCCATGACTTTATTTGCCCCGGAAACCACGCCATCGGCAAAAAAGCTGTCTCCATCTTCCAGCTCCACACCATAGACCGTGCCCTGATAAGTTTCTGGGTAGCAGTAAAGCACATTGGCAAGCCCCTGCCTGGTCATAAGCTGAGACTGTGATGTCAGGTCGATGGGTGCGATAAAGCCGTCCTGTGTGCCCAGAGGGTGAAGCCGGGTCGCTCTGACCTCCATACCGTTGCTCAGGTGTACCCGGTAGATATTTTCCTCTGTGCCGGGGATCAGGTGCTTTACCGTTACCGCTCCGCCTTTGGGCGAGAGGAGCTGGTTGCCCTGCTGCAACTCCTCTATATTCTTTTGGGAGCCGTCCAACATCGTCACCTTGGTGCCTGCGGCCAGGCATCCCCAGTAGAGATGTATTTTGGAAACCTTTTTCACATGGGGCTGAGAGAGTACCAGCTCAGTCCCTTTGCTGGTTAAAAGCACATCGTGAAGTGTTTGATCTTCCCGGCATCGGAAACTGAAGGAAAACTCCAGATCGTGGGTGCGGTTGCCGAAGCGAACACTGTCTGGGATCTCATTGTTCCAGTTTCGTTCCAACTTCC
>JAAWLY010000168.1 GCA_022798155.1 Lawsonibacter sp.
CCGGTTTCGCGGTCTGTGTGATAGATGTTGTAAAGCTCCATGGGGGTGTGGGCCCCCCAGCCCCAGACCAGGGGCGTGGTAAGTGCTTCGTCATAGGCGGTGTCCCAGCCAACGCCCCGGACGGTACAGTAAATGCCAAGCCGTCCCAACTGATTGGCCGCGTCCATAGCCAGTGCCTGACGAACGGTATCCCCTACGGGGTATAGCAGCTCCATCTCCGCCCGGACGCCGTCCTTATACCGCCAGCCGCAATCAAGGGGGTAGAGTTGTCCCGCCGGTATCTTCTCCTGATACTCCTTCTTCAGGTGCCAGCCGGCGGAATCCAGCCAGTCGCTTGCCTCGACGGGGTCGTAAGGCAGTCTGGCCTCCCAGGTAAACCAGGGCAAGCCGTCACACACGCTGTAAGCGGGACTTCCGTAGCCGTTCAAAACATGATCGACCATTTCCTCCCGGTCAATGCCCGCGTCGATGGCCCGGCGGACCTCCACATCAGTGAGAAAATCGTTCCCCGTAACGGGCAGATTGATTCCCCGGTTGTCCACCGTCTTGACGGACAGCAGGGAAAAGCCGTTCACGCTCTGCTCGGCGTATGGGGCGGAGGTGTAGGCCAAATCCGCCTGTCCCGCCTGGACGGCCAGGAAAGCGGCGTCCTCCTCCATGAACAGGAGGTTCACCCGCTCCATTTTGGGCGGTTCGCCGTAGTAGTCCGGGTTGCACTCCAGGATGACCTGCTGGCCCCGGTCCCACTGCTTCAGCTTGTACCGGCCCGAGCCGATCGGGTTGCTGCCGTAGGCGGCCGGGTCGTAGGCGTGCTCGGGCACAATGCCGGTGATGGCCATGGTGTAGGGCCAGATGGAGAAGGGCCGGGTCATATGGAACACCACGGTGGTTTTGTCCACCGCCTCCGCATAATCCAGCATGGTGAAGTCGTTGACTGAGCTGGTCTCCTTTACCGTGTTGTAGGTAAAAGCCACGTCAGCGGCGGTGAGTGGCTCCCCGTCGGTGAATTTCACGCCGTCCCGAATCGTCACGGTCCAGGTCAGTCCGTCCTCGCTGGAGCGCATATCGGTGGCCAGGTCATAGCCGATGGTCAGGTCGGGATTGGTCACCGTCAGGGTGGACTGGATCAGCGGCTCGTGGACGTGCTCCCCCGCCCCCCAGCCAAAGGCGGGGTCAAACCCGGCCTCCGGCTCCGAGGTGGGGGGCATAACCACGGTGACGCTGTTCTTTTTGTCCCAGGGTCCCTCATTGGTCGGGGCGCTCTCACACCCCGCCAGCAGACCGAGGGCCAGAAGGGTGAGTGCCAGAAGAACGGAGAGCAGAAACTTTCTTCTCATTTCTGAGCCTCCAAATTCCTCATAGCGTCCTCAAAAACCGTCTGGTAGGCCAGTCCGTGAGCCCGGGCCAGAGCGGCCGCGTCCTCAAACTCCGGCTTGGCGTGGGTGACGCCGAAGCCCTGGGCCAGCTTCACCCCCACAGGGCCCCACTGGGTCTGGACCGTCCCCGCCCCGGGGCTGAGGAAGTACTTCCCGCACCGGCGGGAGCGCAAGCCGTTGGTGGTGGTCTGGGCCAGGATGTGCCGGGCCAGCTCCCCCTCCCGCTCCGGAGGGCACAGGGCGGTAAGCACCCAGCCGGGCCGGCCCTTCTTCATGGTGCCGGGGGTGGTATACACGTCCAGCGCCCCCGCCTCCAGCAGCCGCCGGCAGGCGAAGGCCAGGGCCTCGGGGGTCATGTCGTCGAGGTTGCACACCAGCTCCACAATCTCCCCGTTGGCCCCCTCCCGGCTCTCCCCCCAGAAGGCCCGGAGACAGTTGGCCTGCTGGGGAAACTCCTTGGCGCCCACGCCGTACCCGATTTTCTCCGTCTCCATCACCGGCATGGGGCCGAAGTCCTGGACAAAGGTTTTCAGCAGGGCGGCCCCGGTGGGGGTACACAGCTCCCCTTTCACCTCTCCGCCGTAGGCAGGCACCCCCTTCAGCAGGGCGGCGGTGGCGGGGGCCGGGACGGGCATCACGCCGTGGGCGCAGTGTACCGTCCCGCTGCCCACGTGGACAGGGGAGGCTGCGATCAGATCTGGATCCAACATGTGGATGGCCAGACAGACGCCGGTGATATCGGCCACCGCGTCCAGCGCCCCCACCTCGTGGTAGTGGACGTCCCCCACCCCGCAGCCGTGGGCCTGGGCCTCCGCCTGGGCGATGGCGTCGTAGACCGCCTTGGCGTTGGTTTTCACCCAGTCGGGCAGGGACAGGCCGTCGATGACCTCCCCGATGTGCCCGGGGGTGGCGTGGTGGTGATGGTGCCCGTGCTCATGGTCGTGATGATGCTCCTGCCCGTGATGGTGCTCGTGCTCCTCCTGGCCCTGGACCGTCACCCGCATGTGGGTGCCCGCAATGCCGCCGGTCTTTGCCAGGACAGGGGCCACCTCCACTCCGGGCAGGCCCAGGGCGTTCATGGTGCTTAAAAAGGTCTTTTTCTGTTCCTCATCCAGCAGCTCGTATAGGGCGGCCATGAGCATGTCCCCCGCCGCCCCCATGTTACACTCGAAATATAAGGTTTTCATGAAATTCCCTCCATTTGATTGATCCTACTGGCCAGATATCCGGCCCCAAAGCCGTTGTCGATGTTCACCACGCTGCACCCCGAGGCGCAGGAGTTGAGCATAGCCAGCAGGGCGGACAGCCCGCCGAAGTTGGCCCCGTAGCCTACGCTGGTGGGCACGGCGATGACAGGACAGTCCACCAGCCCGCCGACCACCGAGGCCAGCGCCCCCTCCATCCCGGCCACGGCGACAACGCACCGGGCGTTTGTCAGCGTCTCCAGGTTGGCCAGCAGCCGGTGCAGCCCCGCCACCCCCACGTCATACAGCCGGGTGACCTTGTTGCCCATCACCTCGGCGGTGAGGGCGGCCTCCTCGGCCACTGGCATGTCGCTGGTGCCGCCGGTGGCCACCACGATGTGGCCCAGGGCGTTCCGCTCCCCGGGATAGGCCACCGCCGCCTTGGGGATAGGGTGGTAGTCCAGGGGGACGGTCCCTGCCACCAGCTCCGCCGCTTCGGGGGACAGGCGGGTGATAAGGATGTTTCGGCACCCCCGCGCCCCCATGGCGGCGGCGATGCCGGCGATCTGCTCCGGGGTCTTGCCCGCCCCGTAGATCACCTCCGCCGCCCCCTGGCGCACCGAGCGGTGAAAGTCCACCTTGGCGTAGCCCAGGTCCTCGAAGGGTTCCCGCTTCAGCTGGGACAGGGCCTCCTCCGGGGCGGCGGAGCCGTCAGCCACCTGGCGGAGCAGCTGTAAAATGTCGTGCCGGTTGTCCATAAATACCTCCTCAGTCTATGGGGACTCTGGGCCGCAGGTCCAGGGTGATTTGGGGAAAATCCGCCTTCAAGGCGGAGAGAATACCCGCTCGCCGCTCCAGAACCAGGGGAAGCTGAGCCTCCAGCACCTGGAGCTTGGCCCCGCCGGCAGTCAGGCGCAGGCGGAAGTCCCGAAAGCCCATCCCGGACAGCAGTCCTTCCCCCCGCTCCACCCGCTCCAGGTCGGAGCGGGTAATGGCCTGCCCAGTCGGGATACGGGTGGCCAGACAGGCGTAGGAGGGCTTGTCCCAGGTAAACAGCCCCGCCTGGCGAGAGCGCTCCCGGATCATCTCCTTGGTCAGCCCGCACTCCCGCAGAGGGGATCGGACCTCCAGCTCCTCCAGCGCCCGCATCCCGGGGCGGTCCCCGCCGTCGTCCGAAGCGTTGGTGCCGTCCAGCAACAGGGAAAAGCCCTCCGAGGCAGCATAGCGTTTCAGCTTGGAGAACATCCACCGCTTACAGTGATAGCAGCGGTCGGGCGGGTTGGAGACCACCGTCTCGTGGTCGAGGATGTCGTAATCCAGCACGATCAGATCCGCCTCCAGCTGTTCGCACAGACGGTAGGCGTCCTCCAGCTCAAACCGGGGCTGGAAGGGGGTCTTAACAAAGTAAGGCCACACCTCGGCCCCGGCCTGAAGGCCCGCCCACAGCAGATAGGCGGAATCCACACCGCCAGAGAAGGCCAAAGCGGCCCGGGGGTGTTCCTTAAAAAATTGTTCCAGCGTCATAGCGGATGCCTCCTTAGAACAGAAAAAAGACATACCGGTACGGTATGCCTTCTGGCCTCCGCCCGGGCTTCTGCTCCGGGCGCGGATTTGAAACGGTTTTGCCTGGATTGGGAGCCTTCTGGCCCCTGCGCGGCTTCCTGCCGCCCGTTTAGTATAACAAATGCCCCCGCGGGCTGTCAATATCCGGAGGGGAAAATGACCGGCGCTTTTTTCTCCCCCCAGGCCGCGAAAAAAAGAAAGGAAAATTTTCGCAAAAAGTGTTGACACCGGAAAAGAAGTGTGGTATTATCTCTCTTGCGCTGAACGAGTGCCACACGCGCGAGTGGTGGAATTGGTAGACTCGCTGGCTTCAGGTGCCAGTGCTCGCAAGGGC
>JAAWLY010000169.1 GCA_022798155.1 Lawsonibacter sp.
CGACAATTTTCTCTCGTAAATCTGCATACTTCCGCGAATGGTACAGCTTCTAAAATTTCTGCGGGGATGTGTACGATCCGCCCCGCGCAGTCGCTTCGTTTTACCACACAGTAAGGAGAACCCAATGAAAACCAAACAATTTCACCGCCGGGTATGGGCCATGGTGCTGCTGCTGGCGCTGATTATCACCAGCATGGGGGCCACCCTGTATGACCTGCAAATTAACCACGGCGAGGAGTACCTTGAACGGACCCAGTGGAAAATCGCCGAGACCCAGACCGTAGAGGCCGCCCGAGGCAATCTCTATGACCGGAACGGCCAGGTGCTGGTGTCCAATCGGGTGATTTATCAGGTCTCGCTGGACACCGGCCAGATGGGCGCCACCCCGGAGGCCCGCAACGACACCATTCTCGCCCTGATCCGCTGTGCCCGGGCGGAGGGGGTGGAGTGGAACGACAGCCTGCCCATCAGCAAAACGGAGTCCTTTGCCTTCACCACCGATACCCCATACTGGTTCGCCGACGAGGACGACGACGGCAATCCCATCAAATCCCTCACCCGGCTGGGCAAGCTGGCGGTGCGCATGGGCTGGGTGGACGACCCCACCCGTGAGCCGGAGGAGAAACCAAAGTCCGCCCCCGCCCCAGAGCCCGGTCTGCTGGACCGGATCAAGGGGTTTCTCCGGGGGGGGCAGGAAAATACCCCCGCAAAAACCCCAGAGCCCAAGCCCCTGCTGGACGCCCGGCCCCTGCTGGGAAAGATGTGCGCCAGCTTCTCCATTGCGGGGGAGGGGGCCGTGGACCGGAAGCAGGCGGCCGCCGGGGAAGAGATTCCGGAGCTGAACATTGGCAATCTGTCCCCCCAAGACGCCCGGGCCGTGGCCGGGATACTCTATGAGTTGTACCTGCGCTCCCAAGAGATCTATATGGCCACCGAATATGTCTTTGCCTCCGATGTAGACATCGACTTTATTTCCCGGGTGAAGGAGCAGAACCTGGCCGGTGTGGTGGTGGAGGCCACCACCGTACGCCAGTACCACACCCAATACGCCGCCCACCTGCTGGGCCGGGTGACCCCCATCTACGCCGAGGAGGTGGAGTACTATACCAACCTGGACCTGGACGGAGACGGGGTGGGCGACTACAAAATGAACGACTCCGTGGGCCGGGGCGGCGCGGAACAGGCCTTCGAGTCCTACCTCCGGGGCACCCCCGGGGTAAAGGCGGTGGAGCGGAACACCAAGGGAAAAATCGTCTCCGAGACCTGGCAGTCTGAGCCAAAACCAGGCAGCAGTGTGATGCTCACCCTGGATATCGGGCTACAGGCCTATGTGGAAAACCTCTTTGCCAGCGCTATGCCCCAGCGCCAGGAGCTGGGCGCAGAGGGCGCTGCCTGTGTGGTGCTGGATGTAGATACCGCCGAGGTGCTGGCCGCCGCCTCCTACCCCACTTTCGACCTGGCCAACTACGGCGCGGAGTTGGAGGAGAAGGGCAGCGACCCCCTGACCCCCTTTGTCAACCGGGCCTTCCAGGGGGCCTATCCCCCAGGTTCCACCTTTAAGATGGTCACCGCTATCGCCGGGCTGGAGGAACCGGATATCATCACCCCCACCACCCTGATCCGAGACGAGGGCCGCTACACGTATTACACTCCAGACGGCCCCATGTGCTGGTACTACCGGCAATACGGGGGCAAACACGGGCTGATCAACGTATCCAAGGCCATCGAGGTGTCCTGCAACTACTTCTTCTTTGAGGTGGGCCGTCTGCTGGGTATTGAGCGGCTGGACGACTACGCCGCCCGCTTCGGCCTGGGGGAGCCTACTGGCATCGAGCTGGAGGAGCGCACCGGCGTGATGGCCAGCCCGGAGTATACCGAGTCCCACGGCCAAACCTGGTACGACGGCAACACCCTCTCAGTGGCCATCGGTCAGGAGAGCAGCCAGTTCACCCCCCTCCAGCTGGCCAACTATATCGCTACCCTGGTCAACGGGGGCACCCGCCACGCCGCCCACCTGCTGAAGGAGGTCAAATCCAGCGACTTCACCCAGGTGGTGCTGGACTACGAGCCGGAGGTGCTGGGCACCATAGACATCCAGCCTAAAAACCTGGACGCCGTCAAGGCCGGCATGCTGGCCCTGACCACCAGCGGCTCGGTCCGCGCGGCCTTCCAGGGCCTGCCCTTCCAGGTGGGCGCCAAAACGGGCACCGCCCAAACCGGCGGCACCAGCGACAACGCCAACTCCGTCTTCGTCTGCTTCGCCCCCTACGACGACCCGGAGATCGCCGTGGCCATGGTGGTGGAACACGGCGAAAGCGGCGGCGATCTGTCCCAGATGTGCGCCGACGTGCTCAGCTACTATTTCTCCGCCAAGGGAACCCGAGAGGAAATTCCTGTGGAAAATACCCTGATCCGGTAAGTCTTCGTTTTTTACCGCGGGGCGCCACACACCGGGGCGCTCTGCCCTATTGCTGTCAACAAAACAAGGAGATGTATCAATTATGGCAGAAAACTGTACCCACGACTGTTCCAGCTGTTCCGCTGACTGCTCCTCCCGGGACCTGCGGGTCCCCGCCAACTCCATGTCCAGCATCAAGCAGGTCATCGCCGTGGTCAGCGGCAAGGGCGGCGTGGGCAAGAGCACCGTCACCGCCTCTCTGGCGGCGGCTATGGCGAAAAGAGGCAAGAAAGTGGCCATCCTGGACGCCGACATCACCGGCCCCTCTATCCCCACCGCCTTCGGCATCCACCAGCGGGCCACCGGATCCGACGCGGGCATTGACCCCGCCGTTACCGCCGGGGGGATTAAGCTGATGTCTTTAAACCTCCTCTCCGCCAACGAGACCGACCCGGTGATCTGGCGGGGGCCGGTAATCGCCGGGGTGGTCACCCAGTTCTGGCAGGAGGTCATCTGGGGGGACATCGACTATATGTTTGTGGATATGCCTCCCGGCACCGGCGACGTGCCCCTCACTGTGTTCCAATCCCTGCCCGTAGACGGGGTGGTGGTGGTCACCTCCCCCCAGGACCTGGTGTCTATGATCGTGGCCAAGGCGGTGAACATGGCCAAGATGATGGACATTCCCGTGCTGGGCCTGGTGGAGAACTACAGCTACTTCCAGTGCCCCGACTGCGGCAGGCAGCACGCCATCTTCGGCCAGAGCCACATCGAGCAGGCGGCCGCTGAGCTGGAGGTCCCTGTGCTGGCCAAGCTGCCCATCGACCCCGCCCTGGCCGCCGCCTTCGACGCCGGGAAGATCGAGGACTTCCCCGTCAACTATATGACTGAACTGGCCGCTCAGCTGGACAGCTAGAAACATCCCCGCCCGGAACGGTCTGCATTTGACTGTTCCGGGCGGGCTCTATAACTCGTCAAGCCAGGGTTTAACTATGATTAAGAAATGACAAATTACTATCTGGGGAATTTTTTCCAGCCGCGAGGGTAACCCCCTTGAAAATCCCAGTGCCATGAGCTACAATATTTAAAAAGTAAGCTTCATCTAGGGCTTGTTTGCGGGAGGGGTAGCGATGGACAAACGGACGCTGGAAGACCTGGCCCCCGGCCAGAGCGGGACCATCCTGTCCATTGGTAATAAATCTGGGACGGTAAAGCGCCGCCTGGTGGACATGGGCCTCACCCCGGGCACCGAGGTGAGGGTAACTAAAGTCGCCCCTCTGGGGGATCCCATTGAGGTAACCCTGCGGGGGTATGAGCTGTCCCTGCGGAAGGAGGACGCCGGCCAGATCGTCATGGGCCAGCCCCGGCCCAGGGGAGACGGCGCGGCCCGGGCAGCTATGACCCGCCGGGACCCGGAGACCGCCCGCCGCCAGCTCCACGACCACGAGCACGAGCTGGCTGAGCACGCCCGGCGCTACGACCCCGCCGAGCACGATACCCGTCCCATGCGCATCGCCCTGGCGGGCAACCCCAACTGTGGAAAGACCACCCTGTTCAACGCCCTCACCGGCTCCAACCAGTACGTGGGCAACTGGCCCGGCGTCACGGTGGAAAAGAAGGAGGGTACCGCCCACATCGGCGAGAAGGCGGTCACGGTGGTGGACCTGCCTGGCATCTACTCCCTGTCTCCCTACTCCATGGAGGAGATCGTGGCCCGGGACTTCATCATCGGCGAGGGGCCCGACTGCGTCATCGACATTGTGGACGCCACCAACCTAGAGCGCAACCTGTATCTCACCGTTCAGCTGCTGGAGCTGGAGCGGCCCACGGTGGTGGCCCTGAACTTCATGGACGAGGTGGTCAAGCGGGGGGACAAGATCGACGTCCCCCGGCTGTCCAAGGAGCTGGGGGTGCCGGTAATCCCCATCACCGCCCGCACCGGCGAGGGCATCGAGGAACTGATGCACACCGCCCACCGGCAGATGCACCTGGGGGTGACCATCGAGCCCGACGACCTCTACGACGACTACACCCACGACATCCACCACCGCATGGGC
>JAAWLY010000170.1 GCA_022798155.1 Lawsonibacter sp.
GCTTTTTCCCGATATTCTTTGACCTTCGTTTTAAGGGCCATATCAGACTCCCTTGCTGTCCAGCGCGCGGAGTGTTACGGATCGGATCGCGGACCAGACAGGGGGAAGGCTGCCTCAGACCCCTTTGCTGTCCATCACGCAGAATATGACGAAGCGCGCCACCGCCAATACCAGGATCATGCCCACCAGGGCATAGCCGGCCGTGCTTCCGTCAATGGCCCCGACCGCGCACGGGAAGGCAATGGCAATCGTGGCGGCCACCATAATTTTTAATCCGATCGCGTCTGTCCTGCGCAGATTTTGTATTGCCAGCTCGTCCTTTTCCTCTTTGCTGTATTTGCGGGCGCGGCTGGCCTGCACCAAGAAAAATACAATGGTGAAAATAAACACCGAATTTTGAATGCTGTCATAGTAGTTATGCCAATCCCGCCGGGCCCACATCCAGTAGTAGCAGACCAGGAGCGCCGCGTAGATGATTTTTGTGCCCACGATTTCCTTGAGGGTGACTTTTGATTTCATCTTCCATTCCTCCGTGTGATATATTTTTAACTTCTGAGGTGTTATAAATATATCACTCCACATGTGGCTTGTCAAGAAGAATGTGAAATATTTCTAACTCAACACCCCCTGTCCGGCGGGCACAGGGTGGACAGGTTTTTAAATATTCTCCGGCTTTAAGACGGCGGTCTGCCTGGGCGTCTCAGGGGCCAGCTCCAGGACGGAGCCGGGATGCTCCCTCACGCCGCTCCGCAGGGCGGTGAAATCCTCCAGCGGGCCGATCACATCGTAGCCGAAGCCCTCCCCACGGTAGTGCATGGGGATCACCACGGCGGGGGCCAGCTCGTCGGCCAGGGCGCTGGCCTGGGCGGCGTCGATGGTGTAGTACCCTCCCACCGGGATGAGCAGGGCGGTGAGGCCGCGCAGCTTGTCCTTCTGCTCCGGGGTGAGCTCGCAGCCCAGGTCCCCCAAATGGGCCACCCGGCACTGGCCGTCGTCCAGGATGTGGATGGTGTCCTCCCCCCGGAGAGCCCCCTGCTGGTCGTCGTGCCAGGTGTGGATGGTCTCTACGGCGAAGGGGGAGGCCGTGCCCTGGCGCAGTGTCACGCATTCCACCGCCCCGTGGTCCTTGTGGCCGTGGCTGCACAGAGCCTGGTCCGCCGTCTCCTGGACGGGCTTGTAACCCGGCACGCTGCCCTCGGTATAGGGGTCCAGAATAATGGAATAGCCCTGGGATTCGAGCTTGAAACAGGAATGGCCCAGATAGGTGATTTTCATGGTGATGCCTCCTAAATCGGTTGTAGAGGCGGCCCGCGGCCGCTCATTATAAAAATGGTATCTGCCGGACGGCCACAGGCCGTCTCTACAATTATACCTTATATTTTCTCAAAAGGGAAGAAGAAACCGCCGCGCAGTCATTCTGCACAGCGGTTCCTTCCATATAATCAGAGCGGATGCCGCTCGCCACCCGCGTCCGGGATCGGCGCCCTGTCCAAACAGGTGTCCCGTCCCGGTATCGCGGGAAAACGACCTCTAGGGGGAGAGGGGAGTTGTCTCGATTACTCCTCGTCCATGTCGGGCTTGTTGAACTCGCCGAACAGCTCCTCGTTGGAGGGCATGTCATAGGGCAGAGGACGGGCAACCCAAGTGGTGTTCATATAGTGCTTCAGGCAGATGTTCTCGGAGACAATGTTGCCGCCCCAGGTGCCGCAGCCCATGGAGGACGTGGGAGGCATGCCGTTCCAGGCGGAGCCGGAGTTGCCCCGGTTGTTGGGCTGGCGGACCATGATGCGGGAGACAGGGGCGCACATGCCCAGACGGTCGATGTGGCTGTCGTCCCAGGAGTAGATGCCGCAGGAGTGGCCCTTGCCGCCCACGTTGAACATGGCCTGCATCATGTCCAGAGCGTTCTGGAACTCACCCTTGTACTTGAACAGGGTCAGCAGGGTGGTCAGCTTCTCGCTGGAGAAGAAGTGCTCCTTGCCCACGTTCTCAATGCCGCCGCCGGTGACAGCGATGAACTTGCGGTCCTCGGGGATGGTGAAGCCAGCGGCCTCGGCCAGCTTCTGGGGGCTGATGGCCACGGTGTTGGGCAGACGGTGGCCGGTCTCGTCCCACATAACGTTCTTCAGCTTCTCGGCCTCTTCCTCGTTGGCCAGGTAAGCGCCCTGGTCCACCAGAGCCTTCACAAAGCCGTCGTAGATGTCCTCATGGATAATCAGGTTGCCGTCGCAGGAGCAGCCGGAACCGAAGTCAGAGGTCTTGGAGATGCGGGTGTTCTCGGCGGCCTCAGCCTGACGCTCGGGGGTGTCGCAGGTGTTGTCGATGATGACGGTGGCGTTGCCGGCGCCGGAACCATAGGCGGGCACGCCGGTGGAGTAGGCGGACTTGACCATGGGACGGCCGCCGGTGGCGATGGTCAGGGAGCAGCGCTTCATCAACTCCTGGGTCAGGGTGATGCTGGGCTCCTCGATGCCCTGGATGATGTCGGCGGGAGCGCCCTCGCGCACCAGAGTCTCACGGATGATGTTGATGCACTTGTTGGTCGTCTTCTTGGCGCGGGGATGGGGAGAGCAGATGATGACGTCGCGGGCCTTGATGGCGTAGATCACCTGGCCGGCAGGAGTCAGACAGGGGTTGGTGGTGGGAACCAGGGAGGCGATGACGCCCACGGGCTTGGCATACTTCACGATGCCCTTCTCGGGGATCTCCTCGATGATGCCGACGCTCTTCTGGCGCAGGCAGTCCCGGAGGATCAGCTTGATCTTGTTGCGCTTGTTGCGCTTGGTCACCTTGTCGCCCAGACCAGTCTCGTCCACGGCCTCGTCAGCCAGGTTGGCCCAGACCTTCATGTCGCACACGGCGGCGGCGACAGCCTGACACAGGCGGTCCACACGGGCCTGGTCATAGGTGGCAATGATGTCGGCGGCCTTGTTGGCGCGGGCGACCATCTCGTCCAGCATCGCGATCTGCTCAGGGGTAACTTCTTTAGCCATAATGAATACGCTCCTTTTTATTTTTTATTTTGCCGGGGTTTTGTTTTCATGGTCTTATTGTAGCGTTAAAACGCTCTGGTGTCCAATACCTGGTTTCTCTTAAATCATAGATTTCGTCTATCATATAGCCGCTCTATCGACGGCTTTTGGAAGTTTTAAACAAAAACTCGCAATCCCTCTTATGCAAAGGGCTTAGCGCCTTTCCTCTTGCAAGAGAAGCCGTCTTGGAGTACAATAGAGAAAAACTATAATGATGAAAATGAGGGATTTATATGACGCTGCTCCAGCTGCAATATTTCAAGACCCTTGCCCAGGTTCTTCACTACACCCAGGCCGCCAACCAGCTCCATATCGCCCAACCCAGCCTGAGCTATTCCATCAAGGAGCTGGAGAAGGAGCTGGGGGTAAAGCTCTTTGAAAAGGACAGCCGCCACATCCGCCTGACCATCTACGGCGAGCAGTTCCTGCCCTACGCCGAGCAGGCCCTGTCCATGATCGACGAGGGAGTGGGGGTGCTGCGGCAGATGTCCAACTCCGCCCAGCAGATCGTCCGCCTGGGCTACTTCCACTCCATCTCCGCCTCCCTCATCCCCTCCACCATGATGGGCGTCTATGGCCAGGAGAAAAACCAGAGCATCCGCTTCCAGTTCACCGAAGCCCCCTCCTTCGACCTGTTCCAGATGCTGAAAAAGGGGGAGATCGACCTGGCCTTCTGCCTGCACCACGACGATGATCTGGAGTCGGTCACCATCATGCGCCAGCCCCTCTACCTGGCCGTCCCGGAGCACCATCCCCTGGCCAAGCGGGAGTCGGTCTGCTTTGAGGACTTCGCCCGGGAGCCCATTGTCATGCTGGACAAGCCCAGCAGCCTGCGCCACCAGCTGGACGAGGTCTACACCCGCCACGGCCTCTCCCCCGATGTGGTCTTTGAGGTGCGGGAGTGCAACGCCGCCCTGCAATATGTGGCCCTGCGGTTCGGCGTGTCCGTCCTGCCCCAGGTGCCCGCCATGAAGAACGAAAAGGTGGTGGTCATCCCCATCTCAGACGACACGGCCAGCTTTGTCCGCACCGTCTACTTCTCCTGGATGAAGCGCAGGCCCCTCTCCCCCGCCGCCCGGCGGGTGCGGGACTACATTGTGGCCAACTATGCGACACCGTAGACATATAAAAAGGCCCCCTTGTGAAAGGGGGCTGGCATTTGCAGAGCAAATAACTGGGGGATTCCGCTTTACCGGATAGGTTTCCGGTCAGCAGAATCCCCCGCCGCTTTGTGGTCTTTCCCTTACTCCCCCTCTGCCCTTCGGCCCTCTCCCCCTGACAGGGGGGAGGGGCCCTTTGACAAGGGGGGATTTTTTTAGGCGCTGTTTGAAAAATGGAAATGTGCCCAACGGCGAGGAATTTTTTCGCCAGACGAAGCCAATTTGACGCAGGAATACTGGATGTATTTCA
>JAAWLY010000171.1 GCA_022798155.1 Lawsonibacter sp.
CAGGAGGAACAAAACCATGAGTGACGAACTGAACCTGAACACCACCCCGGAGCTGACCTTCGAGCCCTCCGCCGCCCAGGCGGTGGAGGCCCCGGCTCTGACGTTAGAGCCCTCCGCCCCTCCGACGGCCCCTCAGGTGGACGAGGCGGCCCAGGCCGCCCGTGACGCCAACGCCGTCAAGCTGGACGAGTCCATGCTCAGCGAGGCGGAGAAGAAGATGGTGGAGGACTTCTCTCAGAAGATCGACGTGACCGACAGCAATCTGGTGCTGAACTACGGCGCCGCCGCCCAGAAGAACATCGCCGCCTTCTCGGAAAGCGCCCTGAACAACGTGAAGACCAAGGACCTGGGCGAGGTGGGCGAGGCCCTGGGCTCCCTGGTGGTGGAGCTGAAAACCTTCGGCCAGCCGGAGAAAAAGGGCATTGGCGGCTTCTTCCAGAAGAAGAAAAACGAGCTGGAGGCCATGAAGGCCAGCTACGCCAAGGCCGAGGTCAACGTGGATAAGATCGTCAAGGTGCTGGAGAACCACCAGGTCACCCTGATGAAGGACGTGGCCATGTTCGACCAGATGTATGAGCTGAACACCAAGTATTACAAGGAGCTGACTATGTATATCCTGGCCGGCAAAAAGCGGCTGGAGTACCTGCGTACCCACGATCTGGCGGAGTTGAAGAAGAAGGCGGAGACCACCGGAGCCCAGGAGGACGCCCAGGCCTACAATGACTTCGCCAACCTGTGCAACCGGTTCGAGAAGAAGCTCCACGACCTGGAGCTGACCCGAATGATCTCCATCCAGATGGGCCCCCAGACCCGCCTGCTGCAAAACAACGACACCCAGATGCTGGAGAAGATCCAGTCCTCCCTGGTGAACACCATCCCCCTGTGGAAGAGCCAGATGGTGCTGGCCCTGGGCCTGGAGCACAGCCGGCAGGCCACCGCCGCCCAGACGGCTGTTACCAATATGACCAACCAGCTGCTGCAAAAGAACGCCGACATGCTGAAGATGGGCACCATCGAAACCGCCCGGGAGGCCGAGCGGAGCGTGGTCTCCATCGAGACCCTCCAGCACACCAACCAGCAGCTTATTACCACCCTGGACGAGGTGATGAAAATCCAGACCGAGGGCGCCCAGAAGCGCCAGGAGGCCGAGAAGGAGTTGGGCCGTATTGAGGGCGAGCTGAAGCAAAAGCTGCTGGAGCTGCGGGGGTAAAGCCCCCTTAGGCAAAGGGGGTGCCCCCGGAGGGGGCGGGGGATTGTATTCCGGCGTCAGCTGGAATGTATGGAATAAATAAGTTTTATTGCAATTTGATTTACTTTGCATATTTTGCTTCGCAAAATACAATCCTCAGTCACCGCCTACGGCGGCGACAGCTCCTTTGCCAAAGGAGCCTTTCCCGCTGCGGCGGGGACGTATGAATAGGAGAACGCCATGAAATTTTTGCAGAAAACCTGGGCAGCTTGGCTGCTCGCCGCTGCGATGATTGTGACAGCGATTGGGATTGGTCAGGTCAAAGGCGGGCAGCGTGTGCCTGAGCCGCTGCCCGCCGGCAGCGCAGCCTTGGACGAGAGCCTGTCCACCTCCGGATACGACAAGTGGATCTGGGACGGTGCGGATATTCTTTCCTCCTCCACCGAGAAGCAGATCGCTCTCTACAACGCCAACTGGGACTACCGCTACAACAGCGTGGTGGCCGTTGTGACCACCGACTCCACCGGCGACCTGGAGGACTTTGCCTGGGATGAGGGCATCGACATGGGCCTGGGGGAGGGAGATGCCATCCTGGCTATCTCGGTCCTGGACGGGGACTGGTATGTGGCCCCCGGGGATGACTTCTCCACCATTCTGACCAACCGGGTGGTCTCTGACCTGGAGGACATCCTCTCCGGTAAGCTGAACGACCAGACGGTTCTGGCTTTTTATGCGGCCTTAAATGAGGTCTATTACAGCAACTTCGGCCTGGGCAATGCCGCGCCCGGCGGCTCCTACGGATATGATGGCGGCGGCCGGCTGGCCGGGGTTGTCATGTTGGTAGTTATTGCCATTGCCCTGGTCCTGGTGATCAATTCCATCGACCGGATACGCTACAACACTTACCGCACCCGCTACTACGGCGTGGTCAATCCCCCGGTGGTGTTCCAGCCCATCTTCTTCTGGCACGGGCCGGGCACCGCCTGGTACCGGCGCAACTGGCGGCAGCCTCCCCCGCCCCCGCCCCCCAGGGGGCCGGGTAACCGGCCCGGCGGCGGCTTTGGCGGCTCCGGCGGTTTTGGCGGGAGCTCCAGCGGCTTTGGCGGCATTGGAAACTCCGGCCCCAGAGGGGGCGGCACCTTTGGCGGACGCCCCTCCGGCGGCGGACGCTCCGGCGGCTTCGGCGGCTCCTTCGGCGGCGGTTCTTTTGGGGGCGGCTCCTTCGGCGGCTCCCGGGGCGGCGGCTTCGGCGGCGGACGTTCCGGCGGGTTCGGGGGCGGCTCCAGAGGGGGCGGCTTCGGCGGCCGGCGCTGACAGATATCCATTCCCCAGGAGGATTCTTCCTCTTGGGGAATTTCTTTTGGACATACCCTCCCCAGCCTCCGCATAGGATGGAAGCAACCGATACCTTACGATATCCCGAATAGGAGTGTTGCTTTTATGGAGCCAAACAAAAACAGAATTTTCCTCCGGGGACGGCTGGCCGCGCCTCCCGCCCTGTCCCACGTCAACCACGGGGTGGAATACCTCATGCTTCCCCTGACGGTCCACCGCCTGTCCGGGACAGAGGACACCCTCCACATAGTGGCCGCCCGAGAGCGGCTGGACGGCCTCGTTCTGGACACCGGCAGTCCCCTCGCCGTGGCGGGGGAGGTGCGCACCTTCAACAACCGCAGCGGGGTGGGCCGGCGGCTGGTGGTCAGCGTTTTTGCCCGGGAGCTGAGCCAGGAGGCGGGGGAGGATGAAAACCGGCTGGAGCTGTCCGGAACCCTGTGCAAGCCGCCTGTTCTCCGCTCCACCCCCCTGGGCCGCACCATCTGCGACATGATTCTGGCCATCAACCGGAAATACGGCCGGGCCGACTACCTGCCCTGCATCGCCTGGGGCAGTTTGGCCTACCGCTGCGGGGAGATGGCGGTGGGAGACCGGCTC
This sequence comes from Lawsonibacter sp., assembly GCA_022798155.1. Taxonomy (GTDB): domain Bacteria; phylum Bacillota; class Clostridia; order Oscillospirales; family Oscillospiraceae; genus Lawsonibacter. The sequence continues at coordinate 3,122 of JAAWLY010000171.1, forward strand.
GCCCTGGAGGGCCGGCTGCAGAGCCGGGTCTATACCAAGGAGGTGGACGGCCAACTCCAGGAGCGCACCGCCTTTGAGGTCTCCATCATGTCCCTGGATTGACAGCCCGCCCCTTTTCAGGTAAGGTAAAATTACATACCTCTGGAAAGACGATTGTTATATAGAACGATTTCCAAATTTTCTCATCGAATAATTTTCCTCCGGCGGAAAACACTAGGGATACATCTATCTGATAAGGAGGTATCCCACCATGAAACACTCGTTTTCCCTCCGCCGGAGTCTGGCCCCCCTCTTGATGCTGGCCCTGGCTTTTTCCTTCAGTCTCCCCGCCTCTGCCTTTTTCTGGAGCAAGAAGAGCGACCCTTATGTGGAAAACTTCTCGAAAAACGGCCTGATAGGCACCATCATCGCCTTTGAACAGGCTGATTTTGTGGCCAAGGCCGGCAGCGACATCACCCTGAACGGCATTACTATCGACCAGCTGCCCGACCCCGGCGCGGGCACTCTGTGCATCGGCGGCCAGCCGGTGGAGGAGGGCTCCTTTGTGGATGCCACCGCCCTGGCCGGGCTGCGCTTCCAGAGCTCCCCCAACCCCACCGTCACCACCGTCACCCTGCTGTTCACCCCCTCCTTCTCCTCCGCCCAGGAGGCCCCCCAGGCCACCGTGACCATCTACCTGCTGGACAAGGAGAACAATCCCCCGGTGGCCCGGAACATGGAGCTGAGCACCTATAAAAACGTGGCCATCACCGGCTATTTCGACGCCGTGGACGGCGAGGGGGACCCCCTCACCTTCCAGCTCACCTCCACCCCCGCCCGGGGTGCGGTCACCCTGCAGGAGAACGGGCAGTTTGTCTACACCCCCTATGAGAACAAGACGGGCTCCGACTCCTTCACCTACGTGGCCGTTGACCCGGCAGGCAACGCCTCCCCCGAGGCCAAGGTGTCTCTGCGCATCGACAAGCCGGACACCAAGGTGACCTACTCCGACCTGGCCGGCCACCCCGTCCAGAAGGCGGCCATCCGCCTGGCGGAGGAAGGAATCTACGTGGGCCGGTACCTGGACGGGCGGTACTTCTTCGACCCGGACCAGAGCGTCAGCCGGGCCCAGTTCCTGGCCATGGCCATGTCGGCGGCCGGACTGGAGGACCTGGAGGGGATTACCCTCACCGGCTTCTCTGACGACGACGCCATCCCCACCTGGGCCAAGGGGGCCGTCTCCGCCGCCCTGAAGGCGGGGGTGGT
>JAAWLY010000172.1 GCA_022798155.1 Lawsonibacter sp.
TATTGCAATCCGGGGGCGCTCCCCCGGTCATTGCTGTGGGGGATCGATTTTTATCAGGATCGCGAACCGAAAAAGAGAATGAATCTCTGTTATTAAATTGTGCTTCTCAGAAAAACCGCATGAACTGCTGAGCCACAGCATTGGGGTCAACCCCGGACTGCTGGAGGGCGTTCTGGGCCGTCTGGTCCATCTGCTGGGGTGTCTTGCCGCCCAGGAATGGGAACGCCTGTCCAAACTGTGGATACCGCTGGGAAAGTTGCTGGAATGCGGACGCCGCGTCCATGCCCTGCTGTCTCATGCGGATAATATCCTGCACCATGGGGCTCATGTTTGGCACCATAGTTCTCATATTTGGAATCATGCCCTGCATCATCCCCGGGGGCATATTTCCCATCCCTCTCATTGCTCCGCCGCCTTTCCGCCGGTCCGTTTCTGGCCGGCCTTTTTCATTTCCTCCAGCTCCCCACGTAGATTGTTGAAGTCTCCGCGCAGCGCCTCAATGTCGCCACGGGGGTCATACCCCTGGGCCATAGGGGCTGTCTGCTGGGCCTGGGGAGGGGGCTGGACGGAAAAGTCAAAGAACTCCGCCCCGCCGCTGTTGGGATTGAAGCGCTTGAAGTAGATCATCCCGTGGCCGAAGTCCGGCATGATGGTGCCGGGGCCTAAGAAATCCACCTGAGAAGCCACCGCCTCTTCCCTGGAGGTCACCGGCCTGCACACATACCCGGCATTCTGGTTGTTAACTAGGGTCTGTGCTTGGGGCTGTCCGGCCGGTGGATTTATCACATTGGGCCCTGGGTTGTATACGCCCGGGTAAGCGCCGGGATAGGGGTTGCCGTACATATTAACCACGTCCTTATCATCAAGTCAGCGGACCGGGGGACACTGGGCGGGACGTGTACCACCCGTCCCCTGGCCGCTGGGATAAGTATAACAAAACACAGGCCCATTTGTGTTGGGCCTGTGTCTAAGTTATGCATAACTTGTGTATAATCCGCAGGCTGTTTCCGCCATCCTTTTTACGGCCTTTTTCAAATGAGACGATACTGTACAGCGGGTCCAGCCAAGCTCTGCCGCAAGGTCAGCCTGAGCCATTTGGTCGAAGATATACGCCCGCACCAGCCAGGTATCCACCACTCCAAGGCGAGCCTGGACAATGCAATCTTCCAGCTGAAATCTTGGCATGTGCTCCAGCTCCGGCGGCAGTTTAACTCTCGCGTTTGACATGTACACGCCCCCACATCACCCCATTATATCCTCGGGCTGTTTTCGATTTCCTCGCCGGGAGAAAATCCGCCCGCCCTGGCCGCCTCATAGGTGATGCCGCCCTCCTTGTGGTCGGACTTGGCCATGCTGAGGTATCCGGTGCATACAAACCCGTGGGCGGTCCAGGGCAGGCCCACCATGGCGGTAAGCCAGGGCAGGGCCCCGGTGTAGCCCGTGCGGATGCAGTAGGCTGCCAGCAGCAGGCTGCCCACCGTCACCACCCACAGCAGCGCCCGGATATCGGCCACCAGCTGCTTGGAGTACTCCGGCCGCGCTTTACGGCTCCTGTCCACCGTGATTTTCATGCCAGCCCAAACCTCTGGGCGAAGGCGTACAGCAGTTGGGCAGCCTGTTCACGGGTAAGCAGGTCCTCCCACATGTAGTTGGGCTGGCCATCGGGGCCCGGGTCGCCGCCGGCGAAAATCTTGTTGTTAACCGCAAACTGCCGCGCCGCCCGGCTCCAGTCACCGCAGTCGTTGTCCCGCAATTCCTGGCGGTACTGCTGCATAGCAGTAGCGAACATCTGATTAAACTTCTCCTGATCCATGTCTTCCTCCTTGTCTGTCATTCCGTTGTGCGCCCGGGCGTCCACAACCCAGTAGTAGGCCGCCTCGCTGCGGAAGGTCTCCACGTCGCCGTTCAGGCGCTTGTCCCTGGTGCTGGCCGGGTCGTTGATGCGGATTTTTCCGTCCGCCCACCAGACCACAATGAAGTGGCCGCCGCCCGTCCAGTTGCCCTTTTTCATCAGAGCAATGAGGTAATAGCCCTGCTTCAGATATTCCAGCGCCTGGTCGTGGACCTTGCTCCTGGGCTTGTGGTATGTATTGGTCCAGCTCAGCTGCCAGCATTTGATTCCAAAGGCGGCAAACTGAGGGGCAAAATAGCCGTAATAGGTGCCTGCGTTCAGGGCCTTATAGCCGTGGTCCACCGACCACTTGCAGGCATCCTCCGGGGTAAAAGTCTGACCGGTGAGGGTTTCAATGAGCATGGCGGCGCAGCTGGGGCCGCAGCCGGAGCCGCCAATGGTGGCGGTTTCTCCCTTTACCTGGTAGGGCTTGTCCTTCCATCGGGGGTCTGTCTGCATGTAGACAACAGGCTTTTTGTTCATCCTGCCGCCTCCAGCTCCTGATGAAGCTTCAGGACAGCGGCTTCGATGGCGTTGTCCACCTCTGCGGAGGTCACGTCATAGCCCTTCTCCCGCAGGAAATTGAGAACATACTCCTTACGTTTGCTGCCGTCCAGCTGTTGGTATAGCTGCTGGGCGGCCATGACGGCGATCTCCACCCATTTCAGCAGCTCCTCCCGGTCCTTGGCGGAGGTATTCCGCTTAATCCATGGGATGACGAAGGCGGTGATGAGGGCGGCTACCAGAGCGATAAAAGCGTTGATTACAGGGGTCAGGTCAGTCATATCGTTTTCCTCCTCACTTTTTCATAGTACCAAGTGCGCCCCGTTCAATCCGGTCCTCCACCCGGCAGTTCAGCCACATAAGGGCCTCCTCAATATGGGTCAGCGCACAGGCATTCTCCCGGCAGGAGAACTCCCCGGCTTGGAAACTGCGGAGCCGATCCCGGACAATCTCCAGCAGATCGGAATCCAGCACGCCGCGCCGGGCTTCCGGGTCTTTGCGGGGACCTTCCTGGAACCAGACCAAAACACCGTCATCGTCCGTCTCAGGGTAATCCGGGCCAAACGATACCACATAATTGTGGTACGCACCACCAGGACCAGGCTCATTGTCGCGGTAGATGGTATTCAGGTTCTCCCTCTTTTGAATAGTGCTCAGTTTTTCCATAATGTTTCGTCCTTTCCGGGCTTTTCGCCCTGTCCATTTTGTTTTCCGTTCAACACGGTTTTCAGGCGCATCAGCAGCAGCTCCCCGCCGAAGAAGGCCAGGATCACGCCCAGCAGGGCAGCGGGGTTGTGGCCAGTGTGGGACAGGATGCGCAGAGCGTAGGCGGAGGCCGCCGTCCCGCAGATCACGCACCACAGCACCATCCCCTTGGCGAAGAGGTGGGGCACCGCCCGGAGCTTGTCAGCAGCTTCACAGACCCAGCCTCCCCAGCACCACGCCGATCACGGCGGCCAAGACCATCCAGATGGCGCTCTCCTTCAGCTTATCCAGCAGCTTGTTGGGTTTGTCGTCCTGGACTTCTTTCCAGAAGACCAGTTTGTCCATCTTGTCGTCTTGAAACTCCCGCCATGAGACCAGTTTATCCAGCTTTGCATCCTGGTCCTCTCTCTGTGCCGGATGTGGGGATACATCAGCAGGCCGCTGTCTCTCAGCGTTTTCTCCGCCTCTACGATTAGAGGGCTGTTGTACCACATGGTGGGCAGACAGCCGGACAACCGCAGGGATGGGTTGATTTTCCGCATGTTGGTGATTTGCCGCATGAGATTCCCCATCCCCCACAGGGCAAAAGCGTCCAGCTTGATGGGGATAACCACGTCGTCCGCTGCGATCAGCGCCGCGGTGCTGGCCGCATTGAACGCCGGCGGGCAGTCCACGATACAGTAATCGTACTGGTCCTTGGCGGCCAGCTGCTGGACCATTTCCCGCAGCACCAGCGCCCGCACGCCCTGGAGCTCCACCTTGGTCAGGTCCAGGGCCATCAGTTCATCCGACCCGCACAGCAGGTCTACCCCAAGAAAATTGCTGGTCTGGATACTGGCCGCCGCAAACAGGCCTTCGTCGGCCTCGTGCCGGAGCACATCCGCCAGGTTGCCTTTGTTCGGGTCCCCGCCAAAAAATTCTGTGGCGTTGCACTGGCTGTCAGCGTCTACCAAGAGTATTCGCTTTCGGTAACCCCTGGCCAGGATGGCCGCCATGTTGACGGCAGTGGCCGTCTTGGCTACTCCGCCCTTTAAGTTGAGTATCACGGTTGTCCTCATTGTACTCGTCCTCTCGTTTTATGTGTTCGGCGCTGCGCCGATGTGGTCGTACTCCTCCTCCCAGGGCAGCGGCTCGCCGTCTGGGAGCGGTGATATGCTCCCTCTAAAAGTAGACAGTGAAAAAACAAAACTGTCGAAATGGGGGAGCAATAATCATGAGCTTAAAAGGGAAAATAGGACCGGAGGAAAAAATACAGGCAGTGGA
>JAAWLY010000173.1 GCA_022798155.1 Lawsonibacter sp.
GTGCGTGATGGGCTCTTTTAAACCCACATTTTTAAAACGGGACGCCCACCTCACGGCGCGGCTTGCAGGCCTCCCGGCCCCCTTATGAGGTCAGCTGGATGTTGGAAGCAGAAAAACGCTGTGGAGGCGACCCACCTGCCATTACGTGCAGGTTTTAAACGGGCTCACACGGCCAGAGCGGGGCTTTAGAAACAGGAATTTCCCGGCAGTTTGGCCGCGGCATTGCTGCCGCGGCTCTTTTTTGCCCAAACCGCCGGGGGCATATATAAACAAAGTGTAAAACTCCCCCGTCCCCCTTGCAATCCCAAAAGATTTTTAGTATAATACTCCGGAAATGTCCAAGGCCCCCGCTCCGGGGCCGCCTCTTTTTCCCCGGACATTTCACCACTTGAACACGAGAGGACTGAAGCAACTGTGAGTGCATCCCCAGACAAGAAGGCCCAGGCCCGGGCCCAGCGGGACGAGAAACGCCGCCGCGAGGAGCAGAAAGACCGCCGGACCATGGCCCTGTATACCACCATCAGCGTTGTGGTGATTATCGCCGCCGCAGCCCTGATTTTCTGGAACAGCGGCATCCTCCAGCGCAACGTCACCGCTTTGAACGTCAATGGCACCAAATATACCGCGGCAGAGGTGCAGTACTACTACAAAAGCCTGTATAACCAGCAGGCCAACAGCTACGCGTTTCTGCCCAATGTCTCTGTCAAGGAGCAGGTCTACGATCAGGAGACCGGCCAGAGCTGGTATGACTATCTGATGGATCAGACCATAGATACCATAACCACCAACACTGCCCTGGCCAGCCAGGCCCAGGCTGAACTCTTTGAGCGCACCGCCGAAGGTCAGGCCGAACTGGAAACCTTTCTGGCCCAGCTGAACACCGGCTGGCTCAGTTACGGCTACTCCAGCCGCGACGCCTTTATCAAGGCCAACTTCGGCCCCTATATGACCTATGAGCGGCTGGTTTCTCTGGTTAATATGGAATTTTTGGCCAGCGACTACGCCAACGCCCGGCTGGACGCCATCCAGCACCCCGACTCCGACTACGAGGCCTACTATCAGGACAACGCCGGCAGCCTGGATACCATTATCTACACCCAACTCACCTTCCGGGCCGGAGCCCCCACCACCGACGACCAGGGTAACCCCGTGGAGCTGACCGATGAGGAGAAGGCCGCCGCCATCGAGGAGCAGAAGCCCGTCCAGAAGGCCCTGGCTGAAGAGGTCCAGGCCAGGCTGGAAGCGGGGGAGGACGTGGAAGCGGTTGCCGAGGAGTATGAAGAGCAGCTTTACAGCACCGCCCTCTCCCGCCGGGCCTCCGGCGTCAATGTCAGCATGTCCATCTACTCCGACTGGTTGATGGACAGCGTCCGCAAAACCGGGGACGTCACCCTGGTGGAGCAGGAGACGGTGGATTCCTATTACTACTATGTGTCCGTCTTTGAGGATCGTTTCCGGGACGAGGAGAACACCAACACCGTGCGGCATCTGCTGGTGCGGGCGGGATCAGGCACCGGTACCCCCACCCAGGAACAGTATGACGAGGCCGAGAAAAAGGCCCAGGAGCTGCTGGATCAGTGGAAGGCCGGCGAGGCCACCGAGGACTCCTTCGCCCAGCTGGCCGCCGCCAACAGCCAGGATACCGGCTCCGCCGCCAGCGGTGGGCTGATTTCCGGCATCACCTCTACCTCCAGCTATGTGCAGCCCTTTAAGGACTGGGCCACTGACTCCTCCCGCAAGGCGGGGGACGTGGAGCTGGTCAAGAGCGACTACGGCTGGCATATTATGTATTATGTTTCCTCCGACGACCCCGCCTGGAAAATCACCGTGGGCAGCGCCCTGCGGACCCAGGACCTGGAACAGCTGTCCGCCGAAGCCAGCCAGGGTCTCAATGTCACCCAGGGCTTTGGCATGAAATTTATCACAGCTTAGGCGCCGTTTGAAAAATGGAAGAATGCACAGCGGCGAAAGGCCCGCCGATCGGGCGTTTTGACATTTTTCAAACAAGCCCTAAGCGCAATCCACAAAAATCCCTCCCACCAGGAGGGATTTTTTTATTGCCCTAACGATTCCATAAAATAGAGCTTGACAAATGCTGGAACCATGATACCATAAGTTTCAGATAAAACAGTTTCATTTGATATTATATTGCGGGGTTAGACGAATGAGCAGTCAAAATTCAACACAGCAGGCCAGCCGGGAGCAGATGATGCTTTCCCAGCCTCTGCCCAAGGTCATTACCAAAATGGCGGTCCCCTCCATCGTGGGCTTCTTAATTACCTCCATCTACAATCTGGCTGACACCTACTTCGTCAGCTGGCTGGGGGAGAGCGCCACGGCGGCGGTAAGCGTCAACGCCTCTCTGGATCAGATTATCATGATGGCCGGTTCGATGCTGGCCGTGGGCGCGGCCAGCTACGTCTCCCGGCTGCTGGGCGCGCGGAACAAGGAGAAGGCCGACCAGGTGTTGTCTACCGCCTTCTTCCTGGCCTTCGCCTTCGGGCTGGTGGTCTCCGTCCTGGGCACCGCCTTTATGCAGCCCATGGTGCGCCTGCTGGGGGCCACCGACACCTGCGAGCACTACGCCATCCAATACGCCACCTATGTGCTGCTGGTGGCCCCCTTTATGGCTACCACTTTCGTGATGAACCAGTGCCTGCGGGCGGAGGGCAGCCCCATGCGCTCCATGCTGGGCATGGGCTTCGGCGGCATCCTCAACTGCTTTCTGGATCCCATCTTTATCCTGCCCTGGGGGCTGGACATGGGGGTGGCCGGGGCCTCTCTGGCCACCGCGATCTCTAAGATGGTCAGCTTTGCCATTCTGATTTTCCCCTACCTCACCCGGCGCAGTGTGCTGCGCATGTCTGTGCGTTGCTTCTGGTTCGAGCGGGATATCATTACCCAGATTATCACCGTGGGCTCCTCCTCCATGTTCCGCTCCGGGCTGGCGGTGGTGTCCGCCATCGTGCTGAACAACATCGCCGGCAGCATCTCTGACGCCGTGCTGGCCGGAATCGGCGTGTCCAACAAGATCATGATGTTCCCCTTCGGCATTATCCTGGGTTTTGGCACTGGCTTTCAGCCGGTGGCCGGGTTCAACTGGGGCGCCCAGCGCTACGACCGGGTGCAGGAGAGCTACCGCTTTGCCGCCTGGACAGCGGTCATCGGCTCCGCCATCATGGGCCTTGTCCTGGCCCTCTGCGCCCAGCCCCTCATTGGCCTGTTCGCCACAGCAGGCCACGCTGAGGAGATGCGCGAAATCGGCGCGCTGTGCATCCGCCTGCAATGCCTGGCCCTGCCTGCCCACGGCTGGGTGGCGGTGGTGAACATGCTCTGCGCCGGTCTGGGTAAGGCCAAGGGCGCCCTTCTGCTGTCCACCTCCCGACAGGGGACATGCTTCCTGCCCATCGTCTACCCCATGGCCTGGGCCTGGGGCGCCTACGGCGTGGCCGCTGTCCAGGCGGTGGCGGACATGCTTACCCTGTTCCTGGCCCTGCCGCTGATCCGCAGGATCATGAAGCAGATCCAGGCCGCCGATCAGGCCCAACAGCAGGCCCGCCCCTCCGGCGGCCAGACGCAGCACGATCCCGCCTGAGAAGCTGTACCAATCGCCTCAGCACGCATCTTTCCGGCCCAAATTGCCCTCGTCGTTGAGCATGCTTCCATTTTTCAAACAGCGCCTAATCTGCATACTTCGGCGAATGGTACAGCTTCTGAAATCCAAACAAAGGAGCTCCAATATGGAAAAATCTGTGTTATCCAGCCTGCTGCGGATCAACCGTCACCACAGACGCGCACTGAGAAACGCCCTGGCCCCCTATCGGTATGTCGGCATCATGCACCTGATTGTCCTCTATATCCGCCGCCGCCCCGGAGCCAGTCAGGAGGAAATTACCAACTTCTATGCCTTGGACAAAACCAGCGTCGCCCGAGACGCCCGGCGCCTGGAGGAGCTGGGCCACATCGAGCGGAAAATCGTTCCGGAAAACCGCCGCCAGTATCAGCTGTTTTTGACGGACAGGGGACGGGAGATGCTTCAAGTCATCGACGATGCCTTCGACCGGTTTCAACAGGCCCTCACCGCCCACATTTCGCCGGAGGACTGGGATATGCTCACCCTCCTGCTCCAGCGGGTCGAGCAAAACGTCTGCTCCGCCGCCCTTCCAGACAGCGTACCCGCCGTCCGCGCCGCTCCCGGCTGAAAAAGCCGCAAAATTTCCCCTTGCAATGTGGGAAAATCTGTGGTATAGTAAAAAAGATCTCAGGGAGCGCGCAGGTGTAGTTCAATGGCAGAATGTCAGCTTCCCAAGCTGAACACGAGGGTTCGATTCCCTTCACCTGCTCC
>JAAWLY010000174.1 GCA_022798155.1 Lawsonibacter sp.
CCGGTGAGAATGTCCGCGTTTGCCTCCACCAGGTCATACATATCCTCCGGGTCGGGCAGCATATCCGCTGTGCCGCCGAAGAACTGGGCCTGGATCATGTTGATGCCCAGCTTATCCACCTGCTGCTGGACCATGCCAGTCAGACCGTTGCCTAGGGACAGGATGACAATCACCGCCCCCACGCCGATGATAATGCCCAGCATGGTGAGCAGGGCCCGCATTTTGCTGGTGGTGAGGGATTTGATGGCAAGGCGGAAGGACTGGGTAAAGTTCATGCGCCCACCTCCTCTTCCCCGTCGTGGGGCTGGACCACCGCCCGGGGATCGTGGGCGTCCCCGTCGTAGATGATTTTGCCGTCCTGGAGGCGGACGATCCGCTCCGCCTTCACGGCGATGGAGTTGTCGTGGGTGATGAGGACCACCGTATTCCCCTCCTGGTGCAGCTGCTTGAGAAAGCCCAGCACCTCCCGGCCCGTGCGGGAGTCCAGAGCGCCGGTGGGCTCGTCGGCCAGGATCAAGCTGGGGTCTCCGGCCAGGGCGCGGGCGATGGACACCCGCTGCTGCTGTCCGCCGGACAGCTGGGAGGGCAGGTTCTTCCCCTTGTCCCGCAGGCCCACCCGCTCCAGGGATCTCAAAGCCCGCTCCCGCCGCTCCGAACTGTCCACCCCGGCATAGAGCAGGGGCAGTTCCACATTCTCCTGCACAGACAGCTTGGGAATCAGGTTGTACTGCTGGAAGATGAACCCCAGCATTTTGTTCCGAATCTCCGCCTGCTGGTCGTCGTCCATGGTGGACACGTCCACACCCCCCAGGTGGTAGGTGCCCGAGGTGGGCACGTCCAGACAGCCGATGATGTTCATGGCGGTGGACTTGCCCGACCCGGAGGAGCCCACGATGGCTACGAACTCCCCCTGGTCGATGGTCAGGTCCACCCCGTCCAGGGCGTGGACGGTCTCCGAGCCCATCTGGTATATCTTATAGACGTTTTTCAGCTCGATAAGGTGTTCCACGGTATTCACCTCCTACCCCACAGCGACGCTTCCGCCACCCGCGGCTCCCATCGGGCCATCTTGGATTTGGGCGGGCACCAGAACGACGTCCCCCTCGTTCAGGCCGGAGGTAATCTCCACATAGGTTCCGTCGCTGCCCCCCAGGGTGACGGTGCGCTCCTCCATCTTGGTGGGGTCGACAACCGAGGAGCCGTCGGGGGACAGGCAGCCCTCCAGGGGGAGCAGCACCGTGTCTCCCCGCTGGACCGCCGCCGCCGGAATGGACAGGACGCTTTTCATCCGCTCCACAATGATGTCGGCGGACACGTTCATCCCCGGGTTCAGCCCGCCGTAGTCGGCCAGGAGAATGGTGGCGGGGTAGGTGGTAAAGCCGTTGGTGGTGGTGCCGTTGATGCTTACCCGGTCCACCTTCCCCTCGAAGACCTGGCCGGGGATAGCGTCGGCGGTGATGTCCACCGTCTGGCCCTCCGCCACCTTGCTCAGGTCCAGCTCGCTGATGTTCATCTCCAGCTTTAAGTAGCTCAGGTCGTAGATGACGGCCAGGGAGCCGGATTCGATGTTGTTCACGTTGTCCCCGGCCTTCACGTTCTTTTCAATCACGGTGCCGGAAATGGGGGCGGTGATGGTGTAGTTCTCCAGGGCGTCCTGGGAGCGCTGGAGGGAGAGCCGGGCGTTTTCCAGGGCGATGGACAGATCCTCCAGGGAGCTCTGGGCGGCGGTTCCGCCCAGGCTTACCAGGGCGCTGCCGGAGGACACCCCGCTGCCCGCCGTGACATGTATTTCGGTCACCTCGCCGCTGGCCTGGGCGATTACCGTTTGCCGCAGGTTTTCCTCAAACTTGCCGCTGCCGGCACAGGCGATGTCCCCCACTGAAGCGGTGGCGGAGTTGGCGGCGGTAAGGGCGCCCGGGTTGCTCACCCGGATTTTCACCTGGCGCACCAGCGCCCCGCCCGCCCCCACCAGGTCGGCGGAGGAGACGGACTCCACCGTACCGGCCAGGGTCTCCAGTGTCCCGGCCACCGTCACCTGGGCACTCTGGCCGGCGGCAATCCGCTGGGCGTCGGCGGAGTGGAAGGGGAGGGTCACGGTGAGAGTGGAGGTGTCGGCAATCTCGGCGATGGGGGTGCCGGGGGACACCAGGTCCCCCCGCTGCACCAGCACCTGCTGCACCACCCCGGCCCCGCCAGAGCGGACGGTGAGGTTGGCGGCCAAGTCGTCATAGCTCTTCTGGGACTGGCGCACGGACAGCTCCGCCTGGCGGATGCCCATTTCCGCGTCTTTGGCGTCCAGGCGGTAGAGCACATCCCCTTTCTCCACCCGGTCGCCCACCTCGAAGGGGGCCTCCAGCACCTCGCCGGTGACCAGGGGTTTGAGGTAGTAGGACTCAATGGGGGTGACGGTGCCCGTTCCCGACACGGCCGAGGTCAGGTCCCGGCGCTGCACTGTGTCCGGGGTATACTGCCCCATGGCGGGGACGCCGCCCCCGGAGGGCTTGAGGAAGAACCAATACACCCCCAGCGCCACTACAAGGGCCGCGGCGGCCAGCCGGAGCAGCTTCTTTCGTTTTTTCGGCAGCTGGAGCTTGGGAAGTTTCCGGCCTTTTTTGACCTCCGGCGCCTGGGGCGCTTCCTGGATGGATACCTGTGTTGTTTCCATGGCGATTTCTCCTTATGTCCTGTTTTTGCTTCTGGGGATGCGCCCCTTCTTTTGTGACTGCGGCGGACCGCTTTTTCTGTGGGAATTATTGTAGCTGGTGAATCTTACATTTCTCAAAAGAAAAGATAAAATTTTCATTAAAAATGTTCCGCCGTTTAGGCGCTGTTTGAAAAATGGAAACATGCTCAACAACGAGGGATTTCGCCGCCAGGCAAACACAATTTTTCGCAGGAATACTGGATGTATTTCAAGAAAAATTGGGGAAGCATGGGGACGAAAGACCCGTCGTTTGGGCATTTTGACTTTTTTCAAACGAGCCCCAGACACGCCAGCCGGCCTTAGTGTGCCTCCAGCGGGTAAAGCCGGCGGTAAAGAAAAGGGTAAAGATTTGGGAAAGATTTCTGCGTTGGCCCACTATACACCTTCCAGCAGGGGGAAAGTCAAGGGAAATGTGAAAATATTTGCAGGACGGTCCCGGCCTGGGGTTCCAGGGACGGAAAATCTGATTTTTGTGCGGATTTTTGCCCCTGCTTCAGGAAAATCCGTTGCAGGCGGGGCGAAACTGTTGTACAATGCGAGTAATTCTATGAGGAAGGATGCTGCGGCTATGATTTGTGTTGTTATTGCGAGGACGATCCCCAGAGCTTTGCCCAGCTCCAACAGTTTCTGACCCGGTTCGGCCAGGAGACCGGCCGCACCTTTCACTTCGTCCACTATGACAACGAGAGGAACTGGTAGAGCGGTACCGTCCGGAATTTGACCTGCTTTTGCTGGATGTGGTCATGCCCTTCCTGGACGGTATGACGGCGGCGGGCCATATCCGGAAGATGGACCTGGAGGTGGTGATTGTCTTTGTCACCAATCTGGCCCAATACGCCATCCAGGGCTAGGGCTTGTTTGAAAAATGTCAACATGCCCAAACGTCGGCTCTTTTTCTTGCAGCTTCATACAGCCATGCCTCCTGTTTTACAAAAAAATTACCCTGCCTGTGCGCCGCCGGTCAAAGGTGTCACAGGCAGGATTCTGTTTAGTACCAATCGTGCTTTTCGTTCTGGTCAAGGGCGTTGATCTGCGCCATTTCCGCATCGGTCAGCTCGAAGCCGTACAATTCGGTGTTCTCCTTGATATGATCGGGATTGCTGGAACCGGGGATGACCACCACGCCCTTTTGGAGATTCCAGCGAAGAATTACCTGGGCGGAGGATACCCCGTGGGCCTTGGCAATGCCGGAGATCACCTCATCTCCCAGCAGCTCCGCCGTATGGCCACGGCCCCCCAGGGGATACCAGCCCTGGACCACGATCCCAAGGTCCTGGATATAGGGGATCACATCATTCTCCTGATAGTAGGGGTGGATTTCATTCTGAACCAGAGCCGGAGTAATCGTCACCTGGGGTAAGAAAGATTCCAACTCCTCTACATACCAGTTGGACAGGCCCAGGGAGCGGATTTTTCCTTCCTCCACAAATTTTTCCATGGCCTGATATGCTTTCACATCGTTCCGGTCAGGGTGGTGCAGGAGCATCATGTCCACATAGCCAATGTCCAGCCGGTCCAGACACGCCTGGATGGACTGCTCCGGGTTTGCCATTTCGCTGCCGGGGTA
>JAAWLY010000175.1 GCA_022798155.1 Lawsonibacter sp.
TGTCGGAGATGGTACGCAATCCCCGCTATCTCCAGCCGGACGAGCGAAAAATCTATGAGCTCCTGCTGGACCTGGACCCGGTGGGCCAGGCCGTTCAGTACACCGACGGCACCGTCACCCGCCCCGTCCAGATGGCCCTGTGCTCCATGGGCGTATTCGCCGTAACCACCGCCGCCGGGCTGGCCCTGTTCCAGCGTAAAGACTTGAAGTAGGGGCGGATATCATCTGCCCGCAATAGAGAGGTGACAACATGCTCCCCTGGCTGATCTGCGGCGGACTGGCCGCAATTGTGATTGCGCTGCTGGTCAAGCTGTGGCTGCTCCAGCGCAGCCTGGACGAGATTGCCCGGCAGCTGGGGGAGCGGCTGACCCAGGACACCAACAGTCCCATTTTCCTGTCCACCCGGGACGCCCACGCCCGGAGGCTGGCGGCGGAGCTGAACATCCACCTCAAGGAGCTGCGCCGCCAGCGCCAGCGGTTCCAGCAGGGGGACACTGAGCTGAAAAACGCCGTCACCAACATCGCTCACGACCTGCGTACCCCCCTCACCGCCATCCGGGGCTACCTGGACCTGCTGGAACGGGAGGAGCTGTCCCCTAACACCCGGCGCTATCTGGACAGCATTCAGAACCGGATGGAGGCCATGACCCGGCTCACCGAGGAGCTGTTCCGCTACTCCCTGGCCGCCGACCAGCCGGCATTGCGCCTGGAAGCTGTGGACCTGCGCCGCTGTCTGGAGGAGAGTCTGGTGTCCCTCTACGCCAGCCTGACCCAGCGGGGCATCGTCCCGGAAATTTCCCTGCCTCCGGAAGCGGTGGTCCGTTCCCTGGACCCCTCCGCTGTGGGGCGTATCTTCGGCAATATCATCAGCAACGCCTTGAAATACAGCGGCGGCGACTTCTCCGCCGCCCTGGACGGAGACGGAACGGCCACCTTCTCCAACGCCGCCCCCAGTCTGGACCCGGTGACCACCGCCCAGCTCTTCGACCGGTTTTACACCGTGGAGACCGGCCAGGGCTCCACCGGCCTGGGGCTGTCCATCGCCCGGCTGCTCACCGAGCGCATGGGCGGGACCATCCGGGCGGATTATCAAGCAGGAAGGCTGTATATCATGGTATCCTTTCCCAAGTGATGGGAAAAGACATCGCTGTGCCGGCAGGGCGGGTGGCCCGGCCTGGTCTGTGTCTATGCGGCGATACCTCCTCTGTCACAACGCTTCGGGATAGCGGCTTTACCCAGTATCTCACCGGTAAACCGGACCTCAGCGGTGCGGATAGAGAATTTTCATAAAATACATGACACTGAGGCGGAGAACATGTATAATGTAAATAGAGGTTGATGTATTCTTCTTGTGATAGAGGGAAGAATACTTTGACATTTATTACATGAGGTGATACCAGATGGAAAAAAAGAAAAAGCAGAAAACCAGCCGCCCGAAAAAAGCTCCACGCAAGGCAGCGGCCCCAGAGCAAAAAATTGAAGTTGTTGCGGCAGAAAAGACAGCGGCTGAAGCGTTGACCCGGGAGGAGCAGCCCAAGCCGGAGGCTGTGAGCGCGGGCGCGGAAGAATCCGCGGCGGCAGAGCCTGTCGATACGACTGCAGAGGAAACTGCTGCAGCATCCGAGGAGGCGGTGGCACCTGAAGAGGCCTGCACATCCCCCAGAAGAAGCGTCGCTTTTATCGGGTCGGAGTGCTATCCCTTCGTGAAGACCGGCGGCCTGGGCGATGTGATGTACGCGCTCCCTAAAGCATTAGTCAAGCAAAACTGTGATGTAAAAGTGATTCTGCCCCGGTACAAGTGCATTCCCCAGCAATATCAGGAAAAGATGGTATATCGCGGTGCCTTTGACATGGATCTCTGTGCGGACGGACGGTCCTTCTATGTGGGAATCATGGAGTATGTCTGGGATGGGGTGGTGTATGACTTCATTGACAACGAGGAATTCTTCAGCTGGGGAAATCCGTATACAAATCTGGTCGATGACATCCCCAAATACTGCTACTTTGCCAAAGCGGCCCTGGCAGCCCTCAACTATATGGATTGGATTCCCGATGTCATCCACTGCCACGACTGGCAGGCCGCCTTGGTCCCTATCTATCTGAGAACAAACTTCGCCAATACACGGGTCAACTCCGCGAAAACAATTTTGACCATCCACAACCTCCGGTTCCAGGGCGTGTACGAAATGGGCACTATCCGCTACTGGTCCGGGCTCCCGGATTATGTCTTCAACGTGGATGTCTTAAAGACCGGCTACAACGACGGCAATATGATGAAAGGTGGTCTGGCCTACGCAGACATCATCACCACGGTCAGCCAAACCTATGCCGGTGAGATCCAGACCGGATACTATGGAGAGAGCCTGGACGCCCACCTGCGGCATCACTCCGGCAAATTGTGCGGAATTGTAAACGGAATCGACTATGATATCTGGAATTCCAGCACTGACAGTCTTCTGTATGACAATTACGACATTGACAGCGTACTGGATCAGAAAAAAGTGAACAAACGCAAGCTGCAGGAGGAACTGGGCCTGGTTCCGGGAGAGGATAAATTTGTCATCGGTCTGATCTCTCGGCTCACCAACCAGAAGGGGCTGGATCTGGTCAATGCCATCATCCCCCTGGTGGTGAACGAGAACACACAAATTGTGGTGCTCGGCACCGGAGATCAGGTATACGAGGACTCCTTCCGGTACTATGAAAATGAGTACAAGGGGAATGTATGCTCGTGCATCATGTATGATGAGTCCAGAGCCCATCGAATCTATGCGGGCGCGGATGCCCTGCTGGTTCCCTCCCAGTTCGAGCCCTGCGGGCTGACGCAGCTGATTGCGATGCATTACGGTACAGTCCCCATCGTCCGGGAGACGGGCGGCCTGAAGGATACCGTTGAGCCCTACAATCTGTTCCTCAATACGGGAAATGGCTTCACCTTCGACCGTTATGACGCCGGGTTGCTGCTGGATGCCATTAACAGAGCCAAGCAGCTTTATTTTGAACACCGCGCGTGTTGGGATGAGATGGTGCGGCGGGATATGGAAAAGCCCCTGTCCTGGGAGGAGTCTGCAAAGCAATACAAGAATTTGTACCTGGATTTAACTTTCTAAGCCATAACTGCCGGCCAATTGAGCGGATTTCATGCCCAAGCATGAAGGTTGGCGCGACCAATTGAAGCAAAACCAAAAAGGAAAGCACGCTAAAAGCGTGCCTTCCTTTTTGGCAAAGGTGACCCAATCTGATACAAATGCACCCCCTTGCCACAAAGGGGGTGCAATGCCTATTGTATCGTGGAGATTATACTAGTGTATAGAATCTCGCTTTGGCTACTCTATGCTTGCTCCAATAATTCCCAATATTCAAAGCAGCATTTAACGCACTGAGATCAATTTGCGCCATTGCTGCGTATAAGTCCTCCTTGCTCTCAAGGAGATGGCGGATACGCTCATCTTTTTCTACCTATGTAATTTCCTCATAATGGTTTGTCGTTCTTTTTTCGTCCGGCGGCCAGTACAGCCAATGGCCTTCGGCACAGTGCTCGCCTCCTTCTGAGCGCAAAAAAGCACGATCTTGCAATCGTGCTTTTCGGGAGTATTGATTTTTGCCGCAAAGTCTCGCTTTTTTCGGTAACTGCCTAGGGCCCGTTTGAGGGGTTCATAAGGTTCATTATCAGTACCTCCCCTATAGGGGCCTTTTTGTGCGGCTGTTGGCGCGCTATTTAAACAATGGCCATGGTTTTGACCTCGTCGCCCAGCAGGGCGGCGAACTGGTCCAGGGTCATAGCCCCCAGGTCCTCGCCGGAGCGGCGGCGGACCGAGACGGTGCCGTTTTCCATATCCCGGTCACCCACCACCAGCATGAAGGGGACCTTCTCCAGGGTGGCCTCTCGGATTTTCTTACCGATCTTCTCGTTGCGGCTGTCCGTCTCCACCCGGAAGCCCTGCCCGTCCAATCGGGCGGAGACCTTTTCCGCATACTCCGCGGCTCGGTCGGTGATGGGCAGCAGCTTCACCTGGACGGGAGCCAGCCAGGCGGGGAAGGCCCCGGCAAAGTGCTCGGTGATGACGCCGATGAACCGCTCAATGGAGCCCAGCACCACCCGGTGGATCATAACGGGGCGGTGCTTTTGGCCGTCCTCACCGGTGTACTCCAGCTCGAACCGCTCGGGCAGCTGGCTGTCCAGCTGGATGGTGCCGCACTGCCAGGTCCGGCCCAGGGAGTCGGCCAGGTGGAAGTCCAGCTTGGGGCCGTAGAAGGCGCCGTCCCCCTCG
>JAAWLY010000176.1 GCA_022798155.1 Lawsonibacter sp.
GGGTGCCCAGGAGCAGCTTTCCCCCCTGGTCGCCGTGGAGCCAAACCTTATAGAGCCCCCGGCCATCCGCTGGGCGCTCCGCCTCCAGGTGAACCCTGGGGCCGTCCTGACGCAGGGTGAGCGTGCCGCCCCCCCGCATTTCCATCTGTTCCTCCACCTGTTTCGCCCCCTCTCCAGCCATTCTATGCGGCCGGAGCGGAAGAATCAACCAAAATAAATGGCTATCCCCCGATCAGCACCACCGCCACGTCATTGACGTTGGTACCGGTGGGGCCGGTTACAATCAGCCCGGAAACCTCCGCCAGGGCGTGGTAGGAGTCGTTGTCCTCCAGCGCCTTGTGAATGGAAATTCCCCGCTCCGCCAGCAGTTGGGCGGTCTGGCCGTCCACTATGCCTCCGGCGGCGTCGGTAGGGCCGTCGGTTCCGTCGGAACCCAGAGAAAAGATAGCCACATTCTCCAGCCCGTCGATGCCGGCGGCAGCGGACAGCGCCAGCTCCTGATTGCGCCCGCCCTTCCCCTGGCCGGTGAGGCGTACCACCGTCTCGCCCCCGGCAAGGAAGGCCAGCGGCCTGCCTTCGCCGGCGTGGCTTCTGGCCACAGAGGCCAGAAAGCTCCCCGCCTCCCTGGCCTGGCAGCAGAGCTGGTCGGTGAGAATCATCGGCTCATACCCCAGCTCCCGGCAGGCCCCGGCGGCGGCGCGGCACAGTTCCCGGACGCTGCCCACCACCTGGAAGGACACGTTATCCAGCACCTTGGGTGTTTCACGCCGGAGCAGCCGCCCGGCCTCTTTGCTCAAACGCAGGCCATATTTTTTCACAATGGCCTGGGCCTGGGCACAGGTGGAGGGGTCGGGGCAGGCGGGGCCGGAGGCGATCATATGGGGAGGATCGCCCAGCACGTCGCTGAGCACCACGGAAAACACCCGGGCGGGAGCGCACAGTTGGGCAAAGCGGCCCCCCTTCACCGCGGAGAGACGCTTTCGGACCGTGTTCATTTCCACAATGTCCGCGCCGCAGGCCAGCAGCTGGCCTGTGATGTCCCTCAACTCCTCCCCCGAAATCAGGGGGACCTCGAACAGGGCGCTTCCGCCGCCGGACAGGAGAAAGAGAACGGTATCCTCCGCCGTCAGGTTCGACGTCAGCTCCAGGACGGCCCGGGTGCCCCGGAAGGAGTTTTCGTCCGGGACGGGGTGGCCCCCCTCATAGCACCGCAGTCCGGCAATGGGCTCCTTGACGTGGCCGTATTTGGTGACCACCACACCGGCCTTCACTTGCTCCCCCAGGCACTGACGGGCCGCATAGGCCATCTGCCAGGCCGCCTTGCCGGCGGCCACCAGAACGACTTTGCCTGGAAACGCGCGCCCCTCCAGGGCGCGGCAGACCGCCTCGTCCGGCAGGACGGCCTGAATGGCCCGCTGAATGATCCAGCGGGCGTCTCCAGTTATAGATCTGCTCATCGCAGCTCCCCCTTGCACTTAAAATATCACAATACCAGCATACCGGAGTATTTCCTCCCCGTCAAGCGCCGTCTGCCCCCGCTATTGACAAAGTCCGCCGTTCGTTGTTAAAATTATGAGGGACGGACCTCTGCTTCGTCCGCACCCCGGACGAACAGAAGGGTGGATTGCTATGGCCGACCGAAACATGCAGCTCAGCCGGAAGAAGCGGCTGTCGGAAATTATTGAGGTGGGCGCCTCCGAGGACCTGGTCAGCCGGCTATACGACCTGGTCAACTCCCTGGCCATCGTCATCAACCTGGCCGCCAGCATCGCCTATACCTTTGAGGAAGCCCGCCTCGCCTGGGGCGGGCTGCTGGTGAGCGTAGAGACGGTCACCGTGGCCTTTTTTGCGGTGGACTACTGTCTGCGCCTGTGGACATCCCAATGCCTGCATCCCAAGCTGCCCCCGGCCCGGGCTCTGTTGAAATATGTCTTCTCCTTCAGCGGCCTGGTGGATCTGCTCTCTTTCCTGCCTTACTACCTGCCCGTATTTTTCCCCTCGGGGACGGTGGCCTTCCGGATGTTCCGGGTCATGCGCATTTTCCGGCTGTTCCGCATCAACGCCTATTATGACTCTTTGAATGTCATCACCGAGGTTATCGCCAGCAAGCGGCAGCAGCTGATGTCCTCTGTATTTATCATCGTCATTCTGATGCTGGCCTCCAGCCTGTGTATGTACAGTCTGGAGCACGAGGCCCAGCCGGAGGTATTTTCCAACGCCTTCTCGGGCATCTGGTGGTCCGTGTCCACCCTGTTGACCGTGGGCTACGGTGATATCTACCCCATTACCACCATGGGCAAGTTTTTCGCCATCTGCATCTCCTTCCTGGGGGTGGGCATGGTGGCTATCCCCACCGGCATTATCTCCGCCGGCTTTGTGGACCAGTACTCCCGGATCAAGCGCATCAGCGAGTATGCCCACGAGGAGGACATCAACTTTATCAAGGTTTGCCTGTCCCGGGAGGACCGCTGGGCCGGTCAGAGCATCCAGAGCCTGGGGCTGCCTCCGGGGATGATTGTGGCCGCCATCCAGCGGGAGGAAGGGATCATCGTCCCCAGGGGCGACGTGGTCCTCCGCTCCGGAGATATCCTGGTGTTGGGGGCGGAGCCGGCGGGGGACGAGCGCCGCATCGAGCTGAAAGAGGTGGTCCTGCGCCGGCACAACCCCTGGAACGGCCAGCGCGTCCGCGACCTGGACATCTCCCGCCAGACCATCATCGTCATGGTCAAGCGAAAGGGGAAGATTCTCATTCCCCGCGGGGACCTGCGGCTGCTGGAGGGGGACCATGTGGTCCTCTACTCCCAGGGCTATCTCCGGGCAGACCACACAGTCGAGGTTTAAAATACGGGCAGAAATCCGCCGGGACACGCGGATTCCTGCCCGTTCTGTTTTCTATTGCAGAAAGAATCTTTGCCAGGCCGCCCACCCGGCCAGCTGTAACAGCAGCAGCAGGGGAAAGCCGAAGCGGAAGTACCAGTGTCTGGTTTTGTGCCGGAATACCCGCATCCCCAGGGTCCCGCCCAGGGCGCCCCCCAGCAGGGCGGGGAGGAACAAGGCTTTTTCTGAAATGCGCCAGGCCCCCTTCCGGGCCCGGCGCTTGTCCATGCCCATCAGGGCAAAGGCGGCCAGATTGACCGCCAGCAGATACAGCAGCATTCCTTTTTCCATCCGCGCCGCCCCTTTTCCAGGAATTAAAATTTCAACCTATTATAATACTACCTCCTATCTCCGCTTTTTTCAACAAAATTTCAACTGGAATTTCTATGGAAAATTTTATAAATAAACTTGAAATATAGGCCGGGCATCTGTATAATATTATGCACGGTATTCCAGAAACGGAGGATATTTCTATTCTGCATTTCTGAAGTGCTCCCTCCAACGATACCGGTTAGCGGCATCCCAACGGGAGACGGACGCTGGGACGCCGTATATACTTTTGAAAGGAATGATTCCAATGGCCAACAAATTTTTGTATCTCTTCTCCGAAGG
This sequence comes from Lawsonibacter sp., assembly GCA_022798155.1. Lineage (GTDB taxonomy): Bacteria > Bacillota > Clostridia > Oscillospirales > Oscillospiraceae > Lawsonibacter. The sequence continues at coordinate 3,490 of JAAWLY010000176.1, forward strand.
CAACGCCAACATGCGCGACCTGCTGGGCGGCAAGGGCGCCAACCTGGCTGAAATGACCAACATCGGTATGCCCGTTCCCCAGGGCTTTACCATCACCACCGAGGCCTGCACCCAGTACTATGAGGACGGAGAAAAGATCAACGACGAGATCCAGGCTCAGATCATGGAATATATTGACAAGCTGGAGAAGATCACTGGCAAGAAGTTCGGCGACTTGGAGAATCCCCTCCTGGTCTCCGTCCGCTCCGGCGCCCGGGCCTCCATGCCCGGCATGATGGACACCATCCTGAACTTAGGCCTCAACGAGCAGGTGGTAGACGTTATCGCCAAGCAGTCCAACAACCCCCGCTGGGCCTGGGACTGCTACCGCCGTTTTATCCAGATGTACTCCGACGTGGTCATGGAAGTGGGCAAGAAGTACTTTGAGCAGCTTATCGACCAGATGAAGGAGAAGAAGGGCGTCACCCAGGACGTGGAGCTGGACGCCGACGACCTGAAAGAACTGGCCGGCCAGTTCAAGGCCGAGTACAAGGCCAAGATCGGCGCTGACTTCCCCTCCGACCCCAAGGAGCAGCTGATGGGGGCTATCAAGGCCGTGTTCCGCTCCTGGAACAACCCCCGGGCCATTGTCTACCGCCGGATGAACGATATCCCCGGCAGCTGGGGCACCGCGGTTAACGTGCAGTCCATGGCTTTCGGCAACATGGGCGACGACTGCGGCACCGGCGTGGCCTTCACCCGCAACCCCGCCACCGGCGAGAAGAAGCTGATGGGC
>JAAWLY010000177.1 GCA_022798155.1 Lawsonibacter sp.
GGTTTGTTGCTGCCGCAACGGTTTCATATCTTACCACACTTTCCAGGCCTTGTCAAGTACTTTTTTCGACTTTTTTCAAAATCTTTTTCGTACCCGTTGTCCTGCAGTGCTTTCCACCGTGTCCTGTCGGACAGCTTTGACAGATTACCACTTTCTGCTTTGTTTGTCAAGCAGTTTTTTGAATTTTTTCAAAGTTTTTTTCTCCATCCGATTTCCCCTCAATATCTTAGGTCCGCGACCGCTTTCAGCCACAAGATGTGCCCTTCTTCTTTCTCTTTCCAAAAGCCTTCTCAACTATCCACAGCAGGGAAGGGAGGACAACCCCCAGCATTAGATTCCCTGCCGGGACCAGCTGGTAATTCCAATCTTCCGCACTCCCTATTGCCGGGAAGAGGAACAACGCCCCTGTTGTTCCAATCAGCACCGCTCCCCATGGGATCCAGGGCAGGACTTTTGCAGAAAGCAGCTCTACCGCCATAGCCCGAATAGCAAACACCAGCAGCCCTCCCATGGACAGGTCGGCGAAGGTCCACAGGGCGGTGACTACGCCTTCCACCCGCTGGAAGGCCCCCTCCACTCCCACGCTCTTGGCCAGGGCAAAAAAGGGGTTGTCCAGCCGGGCAGCCAGACCGGCCCCCAGGTTGCCCAAAATCACCCCCTGGGCCGCCGCCAGCAGCAGCATACCGCCCAGGCCCCAAAACAACCAGTGCCAGTGTCGGTTTTCCCCCTGGTCGGCCACGCCGCCCAGCAGAAAGGCAGCGAACAGCCCCCAGCCCGTTACTCCCGCGGCGGACAGGGCCGCCCGGATTACCGGCCCAACCTCAGGCAACCACAGGGGCAGCAGCCGCTCTGCCCTGGCCTGGAACAGGGACAGGCCCAGCACCACCCCGGCGGTAACCAGCAGGGCGGCGAGGAAGAGCTGTCCCGCCCGGGCGAAGGCGGCCAGCTTGCCACGGCCCATCCACAGCAGGACGGCCGCCACAGCCAGCAGGAAGAACCACAGCGCCCCGTCCCGCTGGCCCGAGTCCAGCAGCCGCTGGGCGCACAGCCGCAGGCGGAGAGACAGGAGAAGCAGTCCCCATACTATATATATTAGCAGGACCGCCCGGCCAAACACTTTGCCCAGCCCCGCAGTAAGCCCTCTGGCCAGGCCCTCCTGCCCTGACAGGGCGCTTAGCAGCCAGCCCGCCGCCAGCACCAGAGGGGCCGCCAACACCACCGCCAGCCAGGCGCCCTTTCCCGCCCCGGGCAGGAGCAGGGCGGGCAGCAGCTCCGCCGCCGGGGCCATCACCCCCGCCCACAGCAGGGCCATCAGCTGGGTGCGGGAAATTTTACCGTCTTGCATGGTGTGCCTCCTTTTGTCCCTTTTCTTTAAAAAGACACGAAATACTTAGCGGGCGCGAAGCGTGAGCTTTCGGGTTTCAGGTCCGTACAGTGGAAAAGGGAGCGAAAAGAAACTTTAGCTGTTAATCTTGAGCTCAACGGTAACTTCTAACGGCACCTGACCAAACTGCTGGGACCAGTGGGGGGATAGCTCCTGCCACCGGGCGGGATGGCCCATGGCGGCCTGCGCCCCCAGGCCAGTACAGTCCGCGCCCCAGGAGCGGAGCTGCTCCAGCGCCCGCTCCAGGCGGTCCCGCTCCCGGGCCTCCAGCTTTTTCTGGAGATATTTTATATCCTCCGCGCTGAGCCGCTCCCGGTACTCCGCCAACCGGGCCTCCACCTTGCAGTCCACTTTCAAGGCGGACAGGGCATCCTCTTGAAATTTCAGCTCGCTTTTCGTGCGGGCGGAGATTGTTTTCACCGCCACCCGGCCGCCGGACAGCTCCACCTCCAGGATTTCGGAGGAGGCCCCCCCGGCCAGCAGTTCCAGCCCTCTGGCCGCCTCGCCGTCCAGAAAGCCGGTCAGCCTGCCGTCCCGAAACACGCCGTAGCCGTTTTCAAGCAGGATTGCGGTGTCGTCCCCGGCGGGGGAGAGGGCGGGGACAAAGGCGGAGCCCAACTCCATCAGGCCGGTATACGTCTCCCCGGCGGTACGCGAGATGGAGGCAATTCCCATTTTGCTGTCTGTTTGCAGGGTCTCCAGCCGGGAATCGACCCCCTTATCCCCTCCGGCGGACAGCGCCTCCCGGGCGGTGCTCCCACGGACCAGCCACAGCTGGGCCCCCAGGCCCAGCTCCGCATCTTTGGAGAAGTAGTCCAGAACCGGCTGGATGCCCTCCTCCGCCAGCTCCTCACCAATGAGCAGCTGGTCCACGTAGCCAAAAAAGACATAGCTGTCGCTCTGGCCCTGCATGGCCAAACAGGCCCCGCTGAGGGACTCCCGCTCCGCCGACAGGGTCAGCGCGGGCTCTCCTTCCGCCTGCAGCCCCTTGGCACGGGGGCCGGTGGAGCCGGTGACCGCCACCCCGGCAGGGGAGGGGTCCACCCCCAGGGTGCGCAGAAGGGCCATATTCCCCATCTCCCGGGCGGTGGGCAGACCGGAACAGCCGGACAGGAGCAGACAGGCGGCCAGCCAGGGAAAAAGCTTTTTTCTCATCGCTGGTTCCTCCTGTTTTGGGTTTGGATGGGGCCGTCCCGCCATTTCATCATAGGCAGGGGCAGGCGGAACAGGCTGGGGTGGCCCCTGGGTACCCTGGTTCCGGTGGTAAAGGGGGCCAGGTAGGGCACGCCAAAGGACTCCAGTCCCGCCAGGTGGTAGATAAGTCCGGCGCAGCCCAGGGCAAGGCCGGTCAGTCCCCCCAGGCTGGCCAGAATGGCCAGCAAAAACCGCCAGATTCGCAGGGCATTGCCGAAATCCTGAGAGGGCATGGTGTACCCCGCCACCCCGGCGATGGCCACGGCGATGAGGACGGCGGGGGAGACAATGTGGGCGTCCACCGCCGCGTTGCCCACCACCAGCCCCCCCAGAATGGAGACGGTGGCCCCGATGGGGCCGGGGAGACGCAGGCCGGCCTCCTGAATCACCTCAAAGGCCAGCAGCATAATCAGTACCTCAAAGATGGTGGAGAAAGGCACCTCCTGCTTGGCGGCCACGATGGACAGGGCCAGCTTAGGGGGGATGGCCTCGGGGTGGAAGGTGACCAAGGCGATATACAGACCGGGCACCAACAGGGTGATGAGGGCGCACAGCCAGCGGATGACGCTGAGGGCGGAGGCCACCAGCCAGTGGTAGGCCCGGTCCTGGCCGGTCTTGAAAAACTGGTCTACTGTCCCCGGGAGGACCCAGCCCAGTGGGATGCCGTCGGCCAGCAGGCCCACCCGGCCTTCGAGGAGACCCTGACAAAAGCGGTCGGGCCGCTGGGTATAGGGCATCATGGGGAAGGGGGACTTGGCCGCGTCCACCAGATACTCCTCCAGATTGCCCGCCGCCTCTACGCCGTCGATGTCGATTTCATCCAGCCGCCTCTCCAGCAGGGCCACCGTGTCCGGGTCGGCGATGTCGTCGATCCACAGCACGTCCACCGGGGTGAGGGTCTGCCGGCCTACAATGTGCTCCCGGATTTTCAGCTCCGGGGCCCGCATCCGCCGGCGGACCAGAGAGGTGTTGGTGCGCAGGCTCTCCACAAAGGAGTCCCGCGCCCCCTTCAGCGCGGGCTCGTTCTCCGGCTCCCCCACAGAGCGCTTCTCCTCGGTGGCCACGGGGAAAACCAGGCAGTCGTCCCGGCCCTCCAGGAACAGGGCGCAGGACCCGTTGATGAGGGCGGAGGCCACCGGGTCCAGATCGGTAAGCCGCTTGGCCCCGTGGGCGTAGAGGGCTCCTCGCTCCATCAGGTCGAAGAGCTGGCTCTCCGGGGCGGTGGACAGCATAGGGTCCTGGGCCAGGGGGCGCAGGACATAGTCGTTCAGCCGCTCCGACCGGGCCTGACCGTCGATATAGCAGACGGTGGCCTTGCGGCTTTGGTCCCCGTGGAGGTAGACCTCCCGCTTGGCAAAGTCCACGCAGTCGGAAAAAACCTCCTCCAGCCGGGCCAGGGACAGCGGGCCGGAAAGCCGAGGCTCTCTTCTGGGGTGGGGCGCGTTGGCCGCCTGTTTGGACATAAAAAAACCCCTTTCTCTCGGCTTAGTGTGTCAGGAGATGGATTTTTTATTCATCTGAAAAGATCCTCCGATCCCTTGTGCCCCAAGGGGGGCAACCGGCTGTTGACAAAAAGAACCTGGCGGCTGGTTGTCAAAGCCGCCGCCTTGGGGTATGCTTAGGCCAGAAAA
>JAAWLY010000178.1 GCA_022798155.1 Lawsonibacter sp.
GTGGCAGCAGAATCTGGGGCAGCGGCGCCCCCCCAGGAGGGGATCACCCTGATTCTGGACCGCCCCTTCCTCTACGGCATTGTGGACCTTTACACCGGCGTGCCCCTGTTTTTGGGCACCTATGAATAAACCGCGCCAAACCGGGTATACTGTGGGGACCAATATAGAAGGAGGGATCCCCATGCAAGTCCATGTGAACGGAGAGTGTATCGGCTGCGGCATGTGCGCCAGCGTCTGCCCCAACGAGTTTTTCATGACCGACGGCGGCACCGCCGCCGCCTTCTCCCCGGAGGTGGGCGACGATCTGGCCGACCAGGTCCAGGCCGCCGCCGACGGCTGCCCGGTGAGCGCCATTGAGGTGCGATAAAAAATTCCCGCCGTCTGGCGGGAATTTTTATGTACTTATTCCTCTTCCTCCGGGTCGGGCGTCAGCTTCTCCACCAGGGCCCACTCCACCCGGCGCTCGCACAGCTCCTCCACCTGGATGCGCAGGCCCAGGGCCTCCACCATCGGGCGGCTGCCGTCCTCCGGGATGACGGACAGCTGGGAGAACACCAGCCCGCCCAGGGTATCATAGTCGATCTCCTCGTCCTCGGGGAGCTCAAAGCCCATAGCCTCTGCCAGCTCCTCCAGGTCGGCCGAGCCGGAAACCCGCCAGTGCTTGTCGTCCAGCTGGATGATCTCCTGCTCCTCCTGGGGGTCAAACTCGTCGTAGATGTTGCCTACCAGCTCCTCCAGCAGGTCCTCCAGGGTGACCAGGCCGCTGGTGCCGCCGTATTCGTCTACCACCAGGGCCATGTGGGTCTTTTTCCCCTGCATGTCTCGGAACAGCACGTCAGCGGACACCGTCTCCGGAACAAAGTAGGCCGGGCGGAGCAGCTTCTTCAAAGGCTGGGGGTCGCTCTGATGGAAGTTGAGCAGGTAGTCCCGGGTGGACAGCACCCCCAGGATGTCGTCGGCGTCCTCGCCGTACACCGGGAAACGGGACAGACCCGACTGGCGGATGGCGTCCAGGATCTCGCCCTCCTCCGCGCTGGCGGAAAGGCTGACCATGTCGGTACGGTGGACCATCACGTCTTTGGCGGTGGTGTTGTCGAACTCGAAGACGTTCTCAATGAACTCCTTCTCGTTGCTCTGGATGGCCCCGGACTCCTCGCCCTCCTCCACCATAGCCATGATGTTGTCCTCTGAAACCTCGTCCTCCCGGTGCAGCAGCTTCAGGATGGGCCGCCACAGCAGCTGCAGAAGATTGATGCAAAGGCTGACAAAAAACAGAATCAGCCATATATGGCCCTCAGGCACGGGAATGACCTCCTTTAAAGGTTAAAAATACTCTGGCACGTCTGCATCATAGCACAAAAAATCAGCCCTTGCAAGGGGGAAGGCATCTTTTCGGAGGAAACACGAATTGGGGGTGCAATTTTTTTGGAAATATGATATACTCTATCCATTCTTTGGCAGTCCGTGGAAGGGAGGACCCTCTCAATGTCTGTGCGGATACGGGGTCATATGGAAGAGATTTTGATTTTTCTCAAATGGCTGGTGTACGCCTGCCTGGTGGGGGTAGTGGTGGGGCTGGTGGCGGTGGCCTTTCACCTGGGCATCGACCTGGCCACCGAGCTGCGGGGGAAACACCCCAATGTCATCTGGCTGCTGCCTCTGGGCGGAATGGCCATCATCCTGCTGTATAGAGTCTGCGGCATGGAAAAGGACCGGGGCACCAATCTGGTACTGGTGGCGGTGCGGGACGCCCAGGGGCTGAAGCTGCGAACCGCACCCCTCATCTTTCTGTCCACCGTCCTCACCCACCTGGTGGGCGGATCCGCCGGCCGGGAGGGGGCCGCCCTCCAGCTGGGGGCCTCCCTGTCCGCTTATATCGGGAAAGAACTCCGTCTGGATGAGCTGGACGAGCGCATTGTGGTGATGTGCGGCATGGCCGCCGCCTTCTCCGCCCTTTTCGGCACCCCACTCACCGCCGCCATCTTCGCCATGGAGGTGGTCACGGTGGGCCGAATGTACTACGCCGCCCTGGTGCCCTGCCTGGCCTCTTCCATCACAGCGCTGCTGCTGGCCCAGCAGATGGGGCTCCACGCCCAGGTCGGCTACCTCATGCTGGACGCCGTCGCCCTCCAGCCGTTGATGGCCCTCCAGGCGGCTGTCCTGGGCGCGCTGTGCGCCGCCCTGTCCGTTCTCTTCTGCATCGCCATGCACACCGTGTCAAAGCTCTACGCCAAGTATCTGCCCAACCCTCTGCTCCGGGCGGCGGTGGGCGGCGGGCTGGTGCTGGCCCTCACCCTTCTCATGGGCGAACAGACCTACAACGGCGCGGGCGACCCGGTCATTCGCCGCCTGCTGGCCGGCGACGTTATCCCCGCGGCCTTTTTGCTGAAAATTCTCTTTACCGCCCTCACCCTGGGGGCCGGATTCCGGGGGGGCGAGATTGTCCCTGTTCTGTTCACTGGCTGCGCCTTCGGCGTCTGGGTGGGGCCTATGCTGGGCCTGCCCCACAATTTCTCCGGCGCGTTGGGGATGTCCGCCCTCTTCTGCGGGGCTACCAACTGCCCCCTCACCTCCATCCTGCTGGCCTACGAGCTATTCGGCGGGACCGGACTGCCCCTCTACGCCCTGTGCTGCGGGGTAGCCTACATGCTGTCCGGCTACTACGGGCTGTACAGCGAACAGAAAATTATCTACTCCAAGTTTAAACCCCAGTTTGTGGACAAGAAGGCGGAGTAGTATCCCCGTGGCCGGCCCGCGGCTGACCGCTCCCCCAGGAGGGGGCCATTTTACCTGTCAGGAGATGCTTTTATGGCAAAGGGAGATCGAAATTCCGGATGGACCGGCTTCTTTCGGGCGTTTACGGTGCTGTGCGCCATAATTCTGCTGTTGGCCCAGCGCTATCTGGACTTGACCGCCCCCGGCGCTGGAGCCCGACAGGTGCTGTCCGTCTGTGAGGGGCTGACTCTGTGGACTGTCCCCGCCCTGTTTCTGCTGTGGGGGATGTTTTCCCTGGAGGAGGGCAAGCCTCAGGTGTCCGCCAGCCTGCTGGGGCTGGCCCTGCCCGCCTTGGGCACGCTGGTGTTCTGGGGGGTGGTATACGCCATCGCCTCCCAACTGCTGGAGGGCGGAGCTCTCACTTGGAGCGGGGTGTGGGACGCTCTGGCCTCCGCGGTCCGGGGGGACACCTACCACCACCTGAGGATTCTCTATCCCCTTATCGGGCTGTATCTGGTCCACCCGGTGGTCCACCGGTTCGTCTCCTCCGCCAGCCGGGGGGAGCTGCGCTACTTCCTGGGGCTGTGCTTCCTCTTCGCCTACGCACTCCCCCTGCTCCCTGGTATTTTTGGGCGGTTCAGCTTTGCGGCCAGTCTCCTGATGCAGCTTGATGTCCATCTGGTACTGGGCTGGGTGGGGTGCTATGTGGGGGGCTGGTATCTGCGGCACTTTGAGATCAGCCGGATTGCCGAGTACCTCCTCTACATCCTGGGCGTGCTGGGGCTGGTCCTGTCTGTGGCAAACCCCTACAGCGCGCTCTCCTTCCGGCAGGATACCTCCCTCCCCGCGGCCCTCACCGCCGCCGCCCTCTGTGCCCTGTTCCGCTATGTGCTGGGCGTCAGCGAGGAGCGCTCCCGCCGGAGAGCGGTATCCCAGATCGGGGACTGCGCCTTCGGGGTCTACCTGATCCACCCCCTGTGGCTGCTGGTCCTCCAGCGGCTGGGGGTCTCCCCTCTGTCCCTCTCCCCGGCCCTGTCCATCCCCTTGTTCGCGGTGGTCCTCTTCGTCCTCTCCCTCCCTTTCGCCTGGCTCATCAGCCTGATTCCGGGCATCGGGACAAAGCTGGTCTGAACCGGCCCGGTTTTGTGTGAAAATTTTGGGGAAAAAGATTGACATTTGTATCAGAACCAGCTATAGTGTATCTCGCTATCCGTGAAAGCCGGTCACCGTACCGCCGTCCCCCCTGGACGGTCAGGCCGCCCGGTGAATAAATCGAGGGAGCTGAAAAGATAAAAATTTAACGAAATGGGGGAGGATACATGTCCAAGGAGTTGATCCGCCTGGCCGACTGTACCATGGCGTTCGACGAGGATATCGTACTCGACAAAATCAATTTAAGCATCCAAGATAAGGAATTCCTCACACTGCTCGGACCCAGCGGGTGCGGCAAGACCACCACGCTCAGAATCATCGGTGGTTT
>JAAWLY010000179.1 GCA_022798155.1 Lawsonibacter sp.
CCCGGCCCGGTTGACGGTGATTTCGCCGGTGGACAGGTCCACGGCGGCTATTCTGAACTCCATCCATCCATGGAGCGATAGCTTAAATTCCCGGCGCTTCTTCAGCTTTTTCATCTGAGCGAGGGCGCTGGGGTCGGCGCTGTCGCACAGCGCCACGGCGGTGATATAAGTATACATGTGCTGGGAGTGGGGCTTTACCCGGGGCTCGCCGTCGGCCAGAGTACGTTGGAAAATCTCCTCCACCGCCGCCGGGTTCAGCTCCCCCGCGTCCCACAGATAGAGGTACTCGTGGTTCTCCGCCGCCCACAGCTCCGCCTTCTTCACCAGGACATACTGGCTGTCCCGCATGTGGTAGTCGCAGCGGGCCTTCAGCGCTGTGCCGTCGTGGATTTCCTCAATGTCGAAATAGGCGGCGTAGGCCTTTTTGAGCCCTTGCAGGACCCTCTCGCTGAGCTGAGACACGCAGGTTCCTCGCTTTCTCTCCCCGATCCGGCGGGATTTGTGAATAAATTATGAAGTAGGGTTATTATACTAGATTCCTCCACTTTTTTCAAGGGAATTCATTGGTGGATATCCACAAAATCCTTCAAGAATAAGCAGTGTTTTTTTGCATTAATACTTAATAGCACTAAATTGCCCCCGTTGACAAGCGGAGGGCAATCCAGTAAAATAGCCAGGAGCAAGGGGCGGCTTCCGCGCCGCCTCCGCGCAAGGAGGTGACCACCTTTGGATAACGAAACGCACACGCCCGCCTCCCTATGGCCAAAATGGCGGCGGCTGGCCATCCCCTCCCTGTTTTTTCTGGGGGTGATTTACTACGAGGAGCTGTTTTTAAAGCTCTACTGCTTCCATACCCTGGCCCCGGAGTGGGCGGTATTCACCCTGCTGTTCACCCTGCCGGTGGCCCTGCTGCTGGGCCTGTTGTGCGGCGGCGTCGCCCCCGGGCGGGGACGGGTGCTGCTGCCCCTGTGTACCGCCCTGGCCTCTCTGTGGATCGGCGCCCAGCTGGTGTATTACCACCTGTTTAAGGCTTTTCTTACCATCTTTTCCCTGACCAAAATGGCCATGGTGGCCCAGTCCTTCGGCAACATGGCGGTGGACGAGGTGCTGGCAAACTGGTTTCCCATTGTGATGATGACCGTGCCCACGGTGCTCTCCCTTGTCTATCGGGCAAAGCTGATCCCGGATGTGCAGCCGGATAGCGGCAGGGGCCGGCGTCTGCGGTGGGCGGCCATGGCCGCCGCCGTCCAGCTGGCCGCCATGGGGCTGGTGCTGCTGTGCGGGGGCGGACGGCTGTCCCTGCGGTATATCTACTACCGGGCCGCCACGCCGGAACTGGAGGTCCGTAGCTTTGGCGTGTTCACCCAGACCCAGCTGGAAATATACCGGGTACTCTTCGGCATCAAGCCCGACGGGCCCCTGGAGGTGGAGCCGGAGCCGGACAAGGCGCCCCCCGACCTGGAGCCCACCACGCCCCCGGGGGAGGACCCTCCGCCCCCTGACTACAGTGTTTTGGCGCCTGAGACTATCCCCGGCTACCACACCCTGCCCATCGACTTTGACGCGCTGATTGAAAACGAGGAGGACGAGGGGCTGAAGAGCGCCCACCAGTGGTTCTCCCAGCGCTCCCCCACCCCGGAAAACCTGTGGACAGGCTATTTCGAGGGGAAAAACCTGGTCTGGATTGTGGCGGAGGGCTTTTCCACCCTGGCCATGGACCCGGAACGGACCCCTGCTTTGTGGAAGCTGTCCCACCAGGGGTTTGTCTGCGACAACTTCTACACCCCATTGTGGGGGGTGTCCACCTCCGACGGCGAGTACGTCACCACCACCGGCCTGATCCCGAAATCCGGCGTGTGGAGCTACTCCCTGTCCTCGGAAAACTTGATGCCCTTTGCCCTGGGCAACCAATTCCGTGGGAAGGGGTACTCCACATACGCCTTCCACGACTACCTCTACAGCTACTACGACCGGGACAAGTCCCACCCCAACATGGGCTATGACTACTACGCCCTGGGCCAGGGGCTGGAGCTGGAGTCGGGAAACGCCTTCCCGCCCTCAGACGCGGAGATGATGGAGAAGATTGTCCCCATGTTTGTCAATGAGGACAAATTCGCCGTCTACTGCCTCACCGTCAGCGGCCATCTTACCTACACCCTGGAGTCCAACGCCATGTCGGTCCGCCACTGGGATGAGGTCAAGGACCTGCCCTACAGCGAGGAGGTGCGGTGCTACCTGGCCTGTCAGATGGAGCTGGAGCTGGCCATGGAGAGCCTGCTCAGCCAGCTGGAGGCGGCGGGCAGGCTGGACGACACGGTGATTGTCCTGTCCGCCGACCACTACCCCTATGGCCTCACCGACGAGCAGTACAGCGAGCTGCTGGGCCACCAGGTGGACCCGGTGTTTGAGATTTTCCAGAACACCCTCATCCTCTGGAGCGGCGATATGGCGGGCACCTCCGTCCGGGTGGACAAATACTGCTCCAGCCTGGATGTGATGCCCACCCTGTCCAATCTCTTCGGCCTGCGCTACGACTCCCGGCTCATCATGGGCTCAGACATCCTCTCCCCCGCCGACCCTCTGGTCATCTTCGCCAACTACAGCTTTATCAACGGCGAGGGCTACTACAACTCCATTACCGACCAGTTCACCTGCTGGAACGGGGCGGAGCCCGACCCGGAGGAGGTGGCGGACATGGTGGCCGAGGTGCAGAACCGGGTGGCCTACTCGGGCACCATCCTGGACTGCGACTACTACCGCCTGGTCCTGGAGCACACCGGCACAATCGCCGGCAAGGGGAACTGAATCACCCAAAACAGAGCGCCCGCCGGTCTCCCGGCGGGCGCTCGCTGCTGTGTCAAATCCCGATTGACTGTCCCAGCTGGAAGGCCTCCTCCAGTTCCTTCCTGCCCTGGATGTCCCCTACGTCCATCACGCCGCCGCACAGGACCCGGCCCCTGTCGGTCCAGCCCAGGTGCTCCGCCAGCCGCTCGTACCAGTACACGCTCTCCTCAAAGCCGTGGCCCTCCGCGGCCATGAGCAGGACGCACTCCTTTTTGGGGTTTTCCAGGTTGGCATTGCACTCAGCCACGGCAAACAGGCGGTCGAAGGCACACTTCAGCTGACCGCTGACGGTCCAATAGTACAGCGGGCTGGCCAGAACGACCAGGTCCGCCTCCCGGTAGGCCGGGTAGATCGCCTTCATGCCGTCTTTCTGCACGCAGGGGCTTTCTGGGTCCTTCCCCCCCTGACAGCACCCCAGGCAGGGATGGATGTCCATTTTTTGCAGATCGAAGCGGACCGTCTGGTGGCCGGCCGCTTCGGCGCCTTTGGAGAACTGTTCCACCAGAGCGGCAGTGTTTCCCATTGACCGGGGACTTCCGTTTAAAATCACGATCTTCTTGCCCATAAAAGACACCTCTCAAATTTGATCTGACAGAAATGATACTCTGTGGTTATCATTGTAGCGGAGCGAAAAAAATAATCAAGTACCGTCTTTTACGACAGGTACTATCAGAAAGGAAAGTGACAGCGGCATGATCACCCCATATATTGAACAGGCAAATTTTGAGGATACCGGCTTCAGCTACACCCTGTCCCTCATCAGCGGGAAACATAAGATGGTGATTTTATACTGTCTGATGGAATTTGCGCCGGTGCGCTTCAATCAGCTGCGCCGGTATTTAAAGCATATCTCAGACAAGACGCTGAGCGTGAACCTGAAGGAGCTGGAGGCGGACGGGCTGGTCTGCCGCACAGAATATCCGCAGGTTCCCCCCAAGGTAGAATATACCCTGACGAAGCGGGGGATGTCCCTGATGGCCGTTTTAGATCAGCTATGCACCTGGGGCGAGAACAACCGGAGGTAGGGATTGCGGCCTGCCCCTGTCATAAAAAACGCCGGTGTCCCCGGCCTAGCCTGGGGAACGGTTTGCGCTACCGTCCCTAGGCATATGGCTAGGGCTTGTTTGAAAAATGTCAACATACCCAAACGTCGGCTCTTTTTCCGCCATACTTTGCCAATTTTCCTTAAAATACATCCAGTATTCCTGCGTCAAATTGGCTTCGTCTGGCGAAAAAAATCCTCGCCGTTGGGCACATTTCCATTTTTCAAACCGCGCCTAATTCAGGATGCTTTCTGCTTTTTCGCGCCATGATAACATCTCCCTTATACGAAAAGG
>JAAWLY010000180.1 GCA_022798155.1 Lawsonibacter sp.
TGGGTATTAAAGCTGTACTCCAGCCCCGCCATATACAGCTGGGCGGCGGGCATGAGGGGGGTCACCGAGGCGTCCACCTCGGCGGCTGCCTTCAGCTCCTTGCCGGTGAGGTACACCCCCACCAGAGGGAAGCCGGAGGTGCCGTCGCTGCCCACCCCCATAGACAGCACGTCGAAGGCCATGGAGGTGGTGATCTCCCCTGTTGCCAGAGGGGCGCGGAGCACTCCATCCGCCGTGACAGTCACTGTCGGCCCGCCCGGGCTGTCCGCCTCCAGGTTTTCCGTAACCCACAGGAAAGCGTCAGCCACCAGCTCCCCCAAAGCGTTGCCGCTCTGCACCCCGGAGGCCGGGGTGGGCAGGTCGAAGTCCGTCCGGGTGAGCACTTCATCGTAGTACAGGCCGTACCGGCCCAGGTAGGTCCCCCCCACCAGGCCCTTCCAGCGCTCCACCATCTGGGTGAGCTCCGGATCGTCGGGCAGGGTCTCGTCGATGGGGATCAGGCGGTAGTCGGACAGGGTTTTTGTCCCGTCCTCCGACCAGTCTATGGTGATGGACCCCAAATTCTGGCAGTAGGGTCCGGCGGATACAATATAGGTGTCGTTGACCACGATGGGCTCGGTCAAGGTGGTGTGGGTGTGGCCGGAGACAATCAGGTCGATGCCTGGCACCGCCTCCGCCAGCCGCTCGTCCTCAGACAGCTTCTTCTTCTCATTGGTCCCCGAGTGGGACAGGCAGATGATAAACTCCGCCCCCTCCTCTTTCAGCGCGTCCACACACCGCTGGGCGTTGGAGGCCATATCCCCCAGCACAAAGCCAGAGGTGGGGGCACAGGAATCGGAGTCCACCCCCATCAGGCCGAAAAGGCCGTAGGTGACGCCCCCCCGCTCCAGGGTCATATAGTCCTGAACGCCGTAGGCGGCCATGGCCCGCTGGATATCCAGCCGGTCCGGGTTGTCGGCGGCGGGCTTGTAGTTGGCCATCAGCAGTGCGGGCGCTTTGTCCCCACTCTCCAGCACGGCGTTAAGCATAGAGGCAAAGCCGGCGCCTGTGTGGTCAAACTCGTGGTTGCCGGCGGTGGCGGCATCGTAGCCCAAGGCACCCATGGTGCGCAGCTCCGCCCCCTGGGTGGTATACAGGGTCTGGATCAGGGATCCAATGGAAAAGTCGCCGCCGTCCACCGTCAGAGCATCGGGGTGGACCTGTCGCTCCCGGTCCAGGGCAGTTTTCAGCCGGGCGTAGCCCCCCGACTCGCCCCCCTCTCCGTCCGCCTGGGGCAGGAAATGGGAGTGGAGATCGTGGGTAAAGAGCACCGTGGTGCTGTGCTCCTTGGGGGATGCCGCCAGGGCGGGCAGAATGGAAAGCAGCAGCACAACTGCCAGCAAATAGGCGGAAATACGGCGGAAACGCTTCATTAGGGCCTCCGTTCTCCTTCATAGGTGGTTTCATCACAATATCCTGTAGAGGCGGATAGCATCCGCCCGCCCCAAAGGGCTGTTGTGCGTGACAGGCGGGCGGGTAATACCCGCCCCTACAGAAGGGACATCATCGGATCACGTCGCACTGAACCGGGCGGTAAAACAGTTCCCGGACCCGCTCCGGGTCCCGGGTCTGGCCCAGTGCCCACATCAGCTTGGCGGCGGCGGCCTCCAGGGTCATGTTGTAGGCCTCGATGAGTGGGAATTTCTCCTTCACCTGCTGGCCCACCTGATAGACCGACATGTCGCTGCCCTCGTAGGGCACCTGGGTCATCATCACAATGGTCCTGCCCGCCTCCAGCCACTCGGCCATGGCCTGGGCCAGGGGGCCGTTCCCCCCGCCGGGCAGCCCGCCCACCCCGAAGGACTGGAGAATCACCGCCTGGTAGCTGTCTTTCAACAGCCTCAGGGCCTCCGCCCCCATGCCGGGGATGAGGGTGAGCAGCAGCACCTTGTCCTCCAGCTTGTCATAGAACACTGGCTCCGCCCCATAGGCATAGGGGCGCGGGGCCAGATAGCGGATCAGCTTTCGGTCCCGAATTACGGCAATCTCCGGATAGTCCACGCTGGAAAAGGCGTTGAAGCTCTTGCTGCGCTCCTTCCGAGCCCGGGTACCCAAAATCACCCGGCCGTCAAAGACCAGACTGACATCGTGGGAGTCCCGGTCGGCGGCGTACAGGACGCTCTGGAACAGGTTGCGCCGGGCGTCGGTATCGTCCAAACAGATGGACTTCTGGGAACCGGTGATAACGATGGGTTTGGGGGAGTCCTGAATCAAATAGGACAGGGCGGCGGCGGTATAGGCCATGGTGTCGGTGCCGTGGGTGATGACAAAGCCGTCATACTCCCGGTAGCGCTCCCGGATGGCCACCGCCATCTCCAGCCAGTGGGAGGGGCCCACGTTGGTGCTGTCCAGATTCATCAGCTGGATGGCCTCCATCTGGCACAGCTCCCCCACCGCGGGGACATAGCTTAAAATCTCTTCTGATGTGATAGCGGGGCTCAGCCCCTGCCCGCTCTCTTTGGACGCGATAGTGCCCCCGGTGGCCAGCAGTAAAATACGTCTCATCCTCTGTGTTCCGCCCCTCTTACAGACATTGGAGGTACTTTCCATACAAGGTCATGGACAGCTCGTCGCCGATGGCGTGGACCTGCTCCTCGGTGACCCAGCCCTCATACAAGGCCAACTCCTCCAGGCAGCCCACGTACCGGCCGGTGGTGTCCTGAATCCGTTTGATGGTCTCTCCCGCTGTCAGCAGGCTGTCGGCGGTACCGGCGTCCAGCCAGGTAAAATTCTTTTCCAGTGGGATCACCTGGAGTTGGCCCCGGCGCATGTATTCCAGATTCACGTCGGTGATCTCCAACTCCCCCCGGGCGGAGGGTCTTAAATGGTTCGCAATCTCCATCACCTGGTGGTCGTAAAAATACAGGCCCGGGATGATATAGTTGGACTTTGGATAACGGGGCTTCTCCTCAATGGAGATGGCTCTGCCATCTTTGTCAAACTCCACCACACCGAAGGGCCGGGGGTCTTCCACCCAGTAACCGAACACGGTGGAACCCCGGTCGTTAGCGGCGGCCCGCTTCAGGGTTGTGGCCAGGGTGGGGGCGTAGAAGATATTGTCCCCCAGCACCAGACACACCCGGTCGTTGCCCACAAATTTCTGCCCGATCAGCAGGGCGTCGGCAATCCCCCGGGCCACCGGCTGCTCGGCATAGGAGACAGACAAGCCGTATTGACTGCCGTCACCCAGCAGGGCGCGGAAGGTCTCTGTCTCACCCGGCGGCACAATAATCAAAATTTCAGAGATGCCGGCCTGCATCAGAATGGCGATGGGGTAGTAAATCAGCGGCTTGTCATAAACCGGAAGCAGGGGCTTGCACACCGGCTTGGTCATGGGATACAGGCGGGTCCCCTTCCCCGCCGCCAGCACAATACCTTTCATCAATTTCCTCCTGCAATGCAAATCGGTCCCTCTTCACACTACAACACGTTTGTCCTGTTATTCTACCACACAACATATCGTTTTTCAAGAAGAAGCTATCCCCAAACAGCACAAACCGGCGGAGTCAAAAGACTCCGCCGGTGTGACAAACGATGGTATTTTCTTATGTCGCGGCGCTCTTCCTGGCGCCCATGCGCTGGAACACCACCACAGCGACCACGACCACCAGACCGACAATATCCGTCAGGTTGCCGGGGATCATCATGCACAGGCCGCCCGCGGCGATAAGCACACGGAACAGCAGGTTCATGGGCCGGTACAGGAAGCCGTTCAGAGCGGCGGCCACGCCGAAGAGGCCCAGCAGCGCGGTGACACAGATCTGAATCACCTGGAGCACCATTATCACCGTGGAGGTGCCCGCCTCAAACTGGAAGAGCATGACGGGATTCATGGCAAAGATATAGGGCACAATGAAGGCGGCGATGGCCAATTTTGTGGCGTTGAAGGCCGTCCGCATGGGCGGGGCCTTGGCGATGGCGGAGCCGGCATAGGCGGCCAGGGCCACGGGGGGAGTAATGTCGGCCACGATGCCGAAGTAGAACACAAAGAAGTGGGCGCAGATCATGGGGATACCGATGGCGGGGTTCATCAGGATAGGAGCGCAGGTGGAGGCCATGATGCAGTAGTTGGCGGTAGTGGGCACGCCCATGCCCAGCACGATACAGCAGATCATGGTG
>JAAWLY010000181.1 GCA_022798155.1 Lawsonibacter sp.
GGCCTTCTTCTGGGAGTTGTAGCCGAACTCGTCCAGCTCCTCCCGGGTGATGCCCCACACGTCGCAGATGTTCTCGGCGGTGGTGCCCATGTGGTAGTTATTGTATACGTCCCACAGGCCGTCGGAGATCATGGTGTCCTTCATCTTGTTGTCGCCCATGCGGGCGCCCCAGCGGGCGGCGGGGAGGGCGTAGGGGGCGGCGGACATATTCTCCATGCCGCCGGCGACAATGATCTCAGCGTCGCCGCAGCCGATGGTGCGGCCGGCCTCAATGACGGACTTCATGCCGGAGCCGCACACCATACCCACGGTGTAGGCGGGCACGGAGGTGGGGATGCCGGCCTTCAGGCTGGCCTGACGGGCGGGGTTCTGGCCCAGGCCGGCGGTGAGGATGCAGCCGAACATGACCTCGTCCACGTTCTCAGGCTTCACGTTGGCCCGGTTCAGGGCCTCTTTGATGACGGCGGCGCCCAGCTCGGCGGCGGGGGTGTCCTTCAGGGAACCTCCGAAGGAGCCGATGGCGGTGCGGCAGCAGTTGACGACATAAACTTCTCTCATAATAGGTGTTACCTCCTAAAATTTGGTAGGACGCCGTGCGGTGCGCCCAGGATAACCGCTCTTATCCCCCATTATAGCGGAGAGCTATCTAAAAAGCAATAAATTTTTCTGGCTTTTTTGGACGAAAGAAAAGCCTCCCTTGTCAGAGGGAGGCTTTGTGATTTACCAGGTATGGGTGTCAGGGGAATCGTCCGGCTCATAGGCCGCCAGGCTGTACCCCTCCTCAAAGAGGCCGGCCTGATCCAGCACGGCCAGGGTGTGTTTGGCCTGGGGGGTGAGGGTGATGCGGAGATAGTCGTTGGCGGGTCGGGTCTCGTAATAGACATCCGGGTTGTCAGCGGGGCCGGCCACCTCGCTGTAGTTCCGGCTGACCTCGAAGGTCAGGTATGCGTTATAGGTGTGCTCCCGGTGGTCCCGGCTGTACTCGAAGGGCCAGCGCACGCCGATGTTCCCCTCAGCGAAGTCGGCCTGTACCGCGTCCCACAGCTCCTGGCGGAAGCTGTCCAGATAGACGGGGCCGTGGTCCTCGCCGTTCAGGAGAAGCCCCTCCACATAGGCGGTGGTCAGCCGGGAGTTCTTCATAAAGCCCTCAAAGTTGTAGGCCATGGCCACCAGCGTCCGGTCGTCGAGAATCTGCTCCAGGGCGGAGAGCACCGAGCCCTGCTCCTCCAGGTCCTCAGCGTGAATGGGAACGCTGGTGTATCGCCGGTCCAGCTCCCTGCCGTTGGTCAGGTCGTAGTAGAGGTAGACGGAGGCATAGTCGCTGTCAGAGGTGTGGCCGTCGTTGTACTCCTGGTTGTCCCGGTTGTCCACAACGGCCCTGTGGAGGGCGGTAACCTTGGCAATCTGCTCTGGATCGGTGAGGGTGGCGTCCAGGATACGTCCGTTGTCGTAGGGGTAGCCCATCTGGATGTGGACCAGAACGGACTCCACCCGCTCCGGGGCGGGCACCCGGTTCACGATGCCGAAGATGTCCGCCAGGCAGACCAGGCACAGGGCCAGCATGACGGCGGCCATGACCGCCCCGCCCTTCCAGGCCTTCCACACCCGGAAGGACTTTTTCAGCAGCATTTCGGCGGCGAAGTAGCCCACCACGGCCCAGATCAGGATGCAGGGGATGAGGACGGGCAGGTCGGCCCAGCCGAAGAAGGCGGCGGTGAACATACCGAAGGCCAGCCCAGAGCAGAAGGACACCCCATATTTGAACAGGGGCCGGACCACCGCCACCGCCACCGCCACCACGTCTCCGGCGGTCTCCACATGGCGGCGGCGATAGACACAGAGAGAGACAAAGGCCAGGGCCACCCCAACCAGGGTGTAAATCAGCACAATGTCGGGGGCTCTGAGCAGGTTGCCCTCCTCACCGTACCCCCAGCGCACCGCGTCCCGCAGGGCGACGGCCGGGGTCAGATACTCCACCGTCTCCAGCGCGCCGGGCACGCCCACATAGCCGTAGTAAAACTCATTCATCAGGTTATCCACCAGGTACCACAGTCCGTAGGCCAGGCAGTTGAGGATACAATAGAAGGCGGGCAGGGCCAGGATGTGGCCGGTGAACATGGCGCAGAAGGAGGCAAAGGAGAAGAAAAAAATCACAAGTCCGCACTGTGCCAGCAGCCAGGTGAGCAGGATGGACAGCACCCCTCCCCACTCCCCCATGGGCAGGAAGGAGACCTCAACCACAGCGGTGAGCACCCCCGCAGCCAGTATGGGCAGGATCAGGAAGGACAGCCCCGCCAGATACTGGGTGGTAAACAGGGCCTCCCGCCGCAGGGGCAGGGCGTGGGTCCAGCAGGCGGAGCGGTGGTTATAGAGATAGCCGAACACCGCCATGGCGCACAGCACGGCGAAGAGGATCAGGGGGATCAGCCCCACTGTCAGCATCCCGGGAATCTCCTGGGCCTCTACCAGTAGATAGGCCTGGGCGCCGGTGGCCCGCCAACGGTACTCGTTGAAATAAGAATTGAGCATACGCAGGGGCAGGAAAAAAATCCACATGACGCCCCACAGCCCCCACAGGGGCCAGAAGCGGGCCATAGTCTTCCGGTAGAGGGCGCCGTTAAAGTACGATGTCGCGGACCGCATAGTCCTCACCTCCCAGTTCATAGATAAAGATTTCCTCCAGGGACAGGGGCAGAGCCTCCATGAGGATGGGGGCGAAGCCCGCCATGCGGCTCTTGATCTCCGCCGGGTTTCCCCGGACGATGAGGGTAAATACCCGCCCGATCTGGGAGGTATGGAGTACATTCAAATCCCGGGGCAGCTCAGGCAGCTTCCCGTCGGCAAAGGCAATTTGCAGCTTGACCACGTTGTCCTGGAGGTCGGTGAGGGACCGTTCCAGCAGCACTTTCCCGTGGCTGAGGATGCCCACATGGTCGCACACGTCCTCCAGCTCCCGCAGGTTGTGGGAGGACACCAGCACTGTGGTTCCCCGCTGGGCCACGTCCCCCATGAGCAGGGTCCACACCTGCCGGCGCATCACCGGGTCCAGGCCGTCCACCGGCTCATCCAATACCAGCACTTCCGGGTTGCAGCACAGGGCCAGCCGGAAGGCGGACTGCTTTTGCATCCCCTTGGACAGCCGGCGGATGGGCATCTTTTCGTCCACCTCGGGAAAGGCCTCAGCCAGCGCCTCGTACCGCTTCACGTCGAAGTTGGGGTACATCCCCCGGTAGAAGTGCATCATGTCCCGGGTGGAGGCGGAGTTGAAGTAGTACAGCTCGTCGGGGATGGCGGCGATTTTGGCCTTTACCGCTGGATTCTCGTAGACCTGATCCCCATCCACCAGCACAGAGCCGGAGTCGGGGCGGTAGATGCCCATAATGTGCCGCAGAATGGTGGATTTTCCCGCCCCATTGGGGCCCACCAGTCCGTAGATGGAGCCCTTCTCCGCCGTCATGGTCAGCCCGTCCAGGGCCCGAAAGCTGTCGAAGGTCTTTACCACGTTGATTACCTTAATCATTCTTGTCTCCCCCTTCCATGGCCTGGATCCGGGCCCACAGCGCTTCTCCGCTGACCCCCAGGAACAGCAGCTCCCCCGCCGTCTGGTCAAAGGTGTGCAGCAGTTCATTTTTCCGTCCCTCGTCCACCCCGGTGTTGGGGGCGGCGAAGGAGCCCTTGCCGGGAACCGAGTAGACGTAGCCCTCCGCCTCCAGGGACTCGTAGGCCCGTTGGATGGTGTTGGGGTTGATGGCCAGCGTCCCCGCCATGGCGCGGACAGAGGGCAGCTTCTCCCCCTCCTGGATTACCCCGGTGACCATCAGCCGCCGCAGGCCGTCCTTTACCTGCTCGTAGATGGGTCGGGCGTCCCGGTAGTCTAAATTCAACATCCCAGCTCCTCCTTTCCGGATACTGTACTAACTATATTAGTACAGCCAGTATATCGCGCCGGAGGGAAAAATACAATTAA
This sequence comes from Lawsonibacter sp., assembly GCA_022798155.1. GTDB lineage: Bacteria > Bacillota > Clostridia > Oscillospirales > Oscillospiraceae > Lawsonibacter. Next base: position 3,968 of record JAAWLY010000181.1, read on the forward strand.
GGTTTTCTTAAGATTCTATGAAAGAAGCGCGGGGGCAGAAAACCCCTTGACGGATATGCTATAATAACCGTACAAAAGCCGGGAACCCTTGATCTTTCAAGGATTCCCGGCTTTTTTGTTACTCTTGTGTTATTAGTTCAGAGTTGAACGCCGTT
>JAAWLY010000182.1 GCA_022798155.1 Lawsonibacter sp.
GACTTCACCGACGCCTCCGGCAACTGGACCCTGAACAGCGCCGAGAACGTGGAAGCCGTTGAGTACATCGTCGGGCTGGTCAAGGACGGCCTGACCAACACCGACCCCGCCACCCAGACCCGTTATGACCTCCAGGAGCTCTTCGCCTCCGGCAAGCTGGCCATGATGATCGGCCCCAACCAGATTTCCTCCTACGTTGCCAGCTCTGAGACTCCCATCAACTTCGGCATCGCCTCCATCCCCGCCAACGAGGGCAAGAGCACCTCTTCCGTGGGCGTTATGGACCGCTTCATGGTCTTTGACAAAGAGGATACCGACAATAAGGTGGACGCCATCAAGGAGTTCTTCGACTACTTCTATGAGGATACCCGCTACTCTGACTGGGTTATCATGGAGGACTTCCTGCCCGCCACCAAGACCGGCGGCGAGATCATGGCCGCCGCCAACCCCGACGCCGCCAGCTGGATTGAGATCGTGGGCTCCGCCAAGTTCTATCCCACCGCTCAGGCCAAGTGGAACGACGTGAAGCAGGGCGTCATCAGCGTGGAGCAGAACGCTCTGCTGGGAGAAAATGTTCAGGAGCTGCTGGATACCCTCCAGAGCCAGATCGCCGGCTAAGCCAACGCCGAGACAATTCAGTACCGCACATAACCGCGGGGCCGGGCCAGAACGGCCCGGCCCCGCGGCTTCTTCCAGCCGTTTTCCAAGGGCGGAACGCCCGCCGCCTTTGAAAAGCGGCCGGAAGGCGCTCAGTAAAATAAATTAGGAGGTGTCTCCGTGAGTACAAAAACCCCGGCAGCTCCCGTAGAACAGCAGGCTTCACAGCAGGGACCCCGCCTGCCGAATCCCAAGGGCAGAAAGCTCTTCCGCACCATTGAGCCCTATATCTGGATCGCCCCCAGCGTCATTCTGATGGCCATTTTCATCGTGACTCCCATTTTCAAGGTGTTTCAGCTCTCCATGAACAAGGTGACCCGGGCGGGCAAGCTGAAAGGCTTCAACAACTTTGAAAACTTCGCTTCCGTCCTCAAAGACCCCGCCTTCGCCATCGTTCTGAAAAATACCATTTTCTGGACCGTCGCCGTGGTGGTCCTCTCCACCCTGTTGGGCTTCATGCTGGCCCTCGTCCTGAACAACGAGTTTAAGGGGCGGAAGATTGCCCGGGCCATTGTGGTCTTCCCCTGGGCCACCACCCTGGTCATTCAAGCCAGCGCCTGGAAGTTTATTGTCAACACCGACTACGGCACCCTGAACGCCCTGCTGATGAAGCTGGGGATTATCAGCGCTCCCATGAACTGGACCTCCACCCCCGCCGCCTGGTTCGCCTGGGAGATTGCCTGCGGCATCTTTGTCACCATCCCCTTTGTCTGCTTCTGCGTGCTGTCCGGATTACAGAGCATCGACGCCTCCTACTATGAAGCCGCCACCGTGGACGGGGCGGGCTACTTCCAGAAGCTGTTCAGCGTCACACTGCCTCTGGTAAAATCCTCCCTGACAGTGTCCACCGTGCTGAACATCATCTATGTGTTCAACTCCTTCCCCATCATCTGGACCATGACCAAGGGCGACCCCGCCAACCGCACCGACACTCTGGTCACCTATCTGTACAAGCTGGCCTTCTACAACGGCAAGCAGGGCGAGGCCTCTGCCGTGTCGGTCATCGGTTTTATTATTTTGCTGATCTGCGCCAGTACATACATGATCTACACCCTGCGGAAAGGAGATGAGGACCTGTGACCCAAACCGGGAAAAAGCCGGTTTCCATGAAGAAGACCATACTGCGCTTGCTGCTCTACTTCGTGGTACTGGACGTATGCATCATTACCCTGTACCCCTACTTTGCCATGCTGTGTACCGCGCTGAAGAGCCGGGAGGAGATTTTCTCCGGCGGAACCATCCTGCCTGTCACCGTTCTGTGGTCCAACTTCATCGACATCTGGAGCCGGGCCCCTATGGCAAGGTACATGCTCAATTCCGTCATAATTGCCGGCGGCTCCACCGTTATCGCCATGCTGTGCGGCATCCCCGCCGCCTATGCCCTGTCCCGGATGAAGTTCAAGGGCCAGACCGCCTTTTTGGGCTTCGTCATCGTCTCTCAGATGTTCGCCCCCGTGGTTCTGCTCATCGGCATTTATCAGGTCATGCAGGTCCTGCACCTGACGGACAGCATTCTGGGACTGATCTTCGTCAACGCCGCCTTTAACCAGGCCTTCACCATCTGGCTGCTGCGGGGTACCTTTATGGGCATCTCGGCAGACATGGAACAGGCCGCCACCATCGACGGCTGCAACCGCATTCAGTCCATGATGAAAGTCCTCCTCCCCGTGGCCGCCCCCGGCATCGTCACCACCCTGATCTTCATCTTCATCAACGCCTGGAACGAGTACACCGTGGCTTTGTGCCTGATCTCCACCGACACCCTCAAGCCCCTCACTGTGGGCATCAATACCTTCAACGGCTACAACATCATCGAGTGGCAGTACCTCTTCGCCGCCTCCATCTTCGCCATCATCCCGGTGGTCATTCTGTTTATGTGCATTGAGAAAAATCTGGTCAGCGGTCTGGCCTCTGGCGGTGTGAAGGGATAAATTTTTGTGGACACCGCCACAGTGGTGTGGTAAAATATAAAAGCCGGTTCCCGGGAGAAACTTCCCGGGAGGGCGGACAACAGGAGGTACCTGAATGATAATTACCGGCGGACAGGTCTTTGACCTGACGGAGGGCTTTCTTGCCCGCGACATATGCACCGACGGTGCGCTGCTCTCCCAGACCAGCGGCGACGGTCAGGCGCTGGACGCACATGGCTGTTATGTGATTCCAGGGCTGGTGGACGTCCATTTCCACGGCTGTGTGGGGGAGGATTTTTCCGACGCCACCCCGGAGGGATTACAGAAAATCGCCGACTATGAGCTGTCCCAGGGGGTCACCTACATCTGCCCCGCGGGGATGACCCTGCCCGAGGAACAGCTGACGGCCATCTGCAGGACCACCGCCGCCCACCGGAAAAAGGACACCGGCGGCGCCGAGGTGGTGGGCGCCCATCTGGAAGGCCCCTTCCTGTGCATGGCCAAAAAGGGCGCCCAGAACGGCGACTACCTCCACGACCCCGACCCCGCCATGCTGAAACGCCTGCAAGAGGCGGCGGAGGGCTGTGTCAAGCTGGTTACTCTGGCCCCGGAGCAGCCTGGGTCCATCGAGTTTATCCAGGCGGCGGCGGAGCTGGGCATCCACGTCTCCGTGGGCCACACCGTCGCCGGTTACGAGACGGCCAAGGCCGCCTTTGAGGCGGGGGCCGACCATGCCACCCATCTGTACAACGCAATGCCCCCTCTGGCCCACCGGGATCCCGGCGTCATCGGCGCGGCCTGGGAGGTCCCCTCCGTCAAAGCCGAGCTGATCTGCGACGGCATCCACATCCACCCTGCGGTGGTGCGGCTTACCTTCGGCCTGTTCGGCAGGGAGCGGATGATTATTATCTCTGACTCCCTCCGGGCTACCGGTATGCCTGACGGCGAGTACCCCTTTGGCGGCCAGATGATCGAGGTCCACGGCAACCGGGCCACCATCCTGGGCCACCCGGAGACTCTGGCCGGCTCCGTCACCAGCCTGATGGGCTGCCTGCGTCAGGCTGTCGCTTTCGGCATCCCTGTGGCTGACGCCGTGCGGGCCTGTACCTATAACCCTGCCCAGTCCATCGGCATCGACCATCGGGCCGGCTCCCTGGACGTGGGGAAGGAGGCCAGCATTGTGCTGCTGGATGAGAAGGATCTGTCGATTAAAGCTGTCGTCTTTAAGGGACAGGTTGTATAGGGACACGACTTGTCGTGTCTGCGCCGCAGCGGCATTCCCTTACCTGTGAGCGGCCACGGCAAGCCGCGGCCCTGCCGGCCGTTGGAGCGGTCTGGCATCATGTTGTTGGAACGGGCGGGTCCGCCCGCCTTTCCAAATATAATCCACGGGTCGGGACACTACTCCATCACTATAGTGCCCGGCACCAAACAAAAGGAGGAAAA
>JAAWLY010000183.1 GCA_022798155.1 Lawsonibacter sp.
CCCCCCTTTATGCTGGGGCTGTCCTGGTCGTCTACCGAGCGGATGAGCGCCCAGCAGGCCGACATGCTCACCAGCGAGGTGACCGCCATCCGCCGGACCGTGGAGCCCGCTCTGTGCCGGGTGGCCGAGCTGTGGCTGCGGCTCCACGGCTTCGGGGACAAGGCGGAGATCCTCTGGGAGGACATCAACCTGCAGGACATCGTGGAGGAGGCCAGGGCCGAGCTGTACCGGGCCCAGGCCGAAAAATTGAGGAGGGACTTATGAAAATCATCAAGGAGACAGTGGGCGGCGAGGGCGCGGCCCTGAATCCCGGCGACCTGGAGCTCATCGGGGCGCTGGCCCGGCGGCCGTTGAGCCAGAAGGAGGTATACGCCTTTTCGGTGCGGCTGTGTGACAACGAGATTGACCGGGACTTTGAGCGCTTCTCCCCCCAGACCCTGGAGCAGCTGGCCCCTATGTTCGTGGGCAAGGCCGGCATTTTCGACCACCAGTGGTCGGCCCGGGGACAGGCCGCCCGTATCTACAAGACCGAGGTGGTATGGGAGCCCGGCCAGCTCACCAAGGCCGGGGACCCCTACTGCTGGTTGAAGGGGTACGCCTATATGATGCGCACCGACAGCAGCCGGGACCTGATCGCCGAGATCGAGGGGGGCATCAAAAAAGAGGTCAGCGTGGGGTGCGCCGTGGAACACGCGGTGTGCTCCATCTGCGGCACTGACCGGGCCGAGACCGACTGCGGCCACGAGAAGGGAAAGGAGTACGGCGGCCAGCTGTGCTACGCCACCCTGGAGGGGGCCAAGGACGCCTATGAGTTCTCCTTTGTGGCCGTCCCCGCCCAGCCCGCCGCCGGAGTGGTCAAGTCCGCCCGGCTCTGGGAGCGTCAGGCCGCCCAGCGGCTGGAGGAGGAGGCCGAGTTGGGCCGGAAGTATCTGGAAAACCTCCGGGGCGAGGTGGTCCGGCTGGCCCTGCTGTGCGACCGGGAGCTGGACGGCCGGGCCATAAAATCCCTGGCCGGCAAGCTCTCTTCCGATGAGCTGGAGGAGCTGCGCAAGTCCTTCTCCCGCAGGGCCGGGGAGCGTTTTCCCCTGAGCACCCAGCTGCGCTACCGGACGGACGCCGCCGCCATCAAAGAGGAGAATCAGGCGTTTTTGGGGTGAGACGGGACTCTGCGGCGCCAGGTATCCTTCGTACATTTCGCCTGCGGCGAAATGCAATTCTCAGTCAGCCCGCGGGGGATGAGAGATTTTTCTACAAAACATTTTGGAGGTATGAGACATGGCATATTATTACGACAATCTAAAGCTGGACAAGGGGATGTACCGGGAAGCGGGGCGCTCCTTCAGCCAGGTGCTGGAGCGGGAGGACCCCAGCGAGCGCTACAAGGGCACCAGCCTGGAGGGGCTGGACGCCTTCCAGCGTCAGCTCAAACGGTTCGACATCAAGGTGAAGGGGGAGACCAGCGACCCGGTGGAGGCCTTCTTCCGCACCTCGGACGCCGCCGTCCTCTTCCCTGAGTACATCGCCCGCACCGTCCGCCAGGGCATGGAGGAGGGGGACGTGCTCCCCCACATCACCGCCGCCGTGACCAAGATCGACGGCCTGGACTACCGCTCCATCACCTCCGAGGCCGGAGGGGAGGAGAAAAAGCTCCAGACCGTGGCCGAGGGCGCGGCCATCCCCTCCACCACCATCAAGGTGCAGGCCAACCTGGTCAAGCTGAAAAAGCGGGGGAGGATGCTGGTGGCCAGCTATGAGGCGGTGCGCTTCCAGAAGCTGGACCTGTTCTCCGTCACCCTGCGCCAGATCGGCGCCCACATCGCCCGCACCCACCTGGAGGACGCGGTGGAGGTGCTTACCAACGGCGACGGCAACTCAAACCCCGCCGCCGTGACCACCATCGCCGCCGGCAAGGCCCTGGACTACGCCGCACTGGTGGACTTCTGGGCCAAGTTTGACCCCTACACCATGAACACCCTGCTGGTGTCCAGCGACGTGATGCTCCAGCTGCTCAAGCTGCCCGAGTTCCAGAACCCCCTCACCGGGCTGAACTTCCAGGGCACCGGCCAGCTGTCCACCCCCCTGGGCGCCAACCTGCTGCGCACCTCTGTGCTGGGTGAAAAAACCGCCATCGGCCTGGACCGCCGCTTCGCCCTGGAGATGGTCCAGAGCGGCGATGTGATGGTGGAGTATGACAAGCTCATCGACCGCCAGCTGGAGCGGGCCGCCATCACCACCATCAGCGGCTTTGCCAAGGTGTTCACCCAGGCCAGCCAGGTGTTGAAGGTGTCTTGAGATGACCCAGGAGATTTTGGCTCTGTGCCGGGCCATGGGGGCGGACCAGGAGGAGCTGCTGCTCCCCCTGGTCCAGGCCGTTGAGGAACAGCTGGCCCGGCGGCTGAAGGAGGGAGTCACCCCCCAGGACTGCGGACAGGCCTTCCCCCTGGCCGCCGCCATGATAGCCATGGACCACCTTTCCGCCATGTCCGGCGGAGGCGGCGGGGAGATTACCTCCTTCACCGCCGGAGAGCTGTCCATCCGGAAGGAGTCCGGCGGCGGCTCTGGCAAATCCCTGGCCGCCCAGGCCGGGGGACTGCTGGCCCCCTGGCTGAGAGACAGCGGCGGATTCGCCTTTCAGGGGGTGGAGGGATGATGGAACAGGACTGGAAGGACATTCTGGCCCAATTCGGCCAGGAGGTCACCCTGCGCCGGGGGGAGGAGGCCATCCCCCTCCGGGCCTTTGTCCAGCCCTCCCTGGATAAGGGACGGGAACAGCAGCTCCCCACCCCCCTGGGGATAGGACGGCAGGACCGCTTTCTCTATCTGGGTCCCGCCGGACACCCCCTGGACCTGGACACCCTGGTGGAGTGGCAGGGACAGCAGTACCGGGTCCAGTCCGCCCACCTGATGGGCCAGGGAATCTGCCCCCACTGGTGGGCCATGCTCTTCCCCAGAGATGAGGTGCGTCTATGAGCGCGGGGCTGGAACAGATCCGCCAGGCCATGGCCGGCTACCTCAACAGCCACGGGGTGCCCGCCGTCACCGCCTGGCCCGCCTCCCCCCGCTGTGAGCGGGAGCAGGCGGTGGTGGTGGTGTCCCTCCGGGGGTGCAAGGCCGGGCCGGCCAGCTTTCAGAACTATCTGGGGGACCGGTATGACGAGAGCACCAGCCGCTGGGAGGAGATTTATGGCAAACAGGCCCAGCTCACCTTCGGGCTGGACATCTACGCCCCGGAAAAGGGGGACGGCAATACGGTACAGGCGGCCTTCGACGCCCTGGCCGGCGCCCTGGTCCTGGGCGGGCCGGATGGAATGGACCTGCTGGAGTTCTCCTGCGGGCAGACCGTCCGGGACCCGGAGAGTCGGCGGCTGAAGCGGCCGGTGGAGGCGGTATGCACCGCCTGGCTTCGCGCTGTTACCGACGCGGGCGGCGCGTTTGTGGATTTTGAATTGCGAGGTGTGGTAAAACGATGAGTATCAGTGTACATCAGCGTCCGGGGGTCTACTCCTCCTACGACGCTTCCGCGGTGGTCAGCGGCCGGGGAACGGGCCGCATGGTGGGGCTTGTGGCCGTCAATACCCGGGCCGAGGCCGGGGATGTTCAGATAATCACCAGCTATGACAAGGCGGTAATCGCCTTTGGCTCCAGCGGGGCGGAGGATATGACCGAGCTGATCCGTCTGGCCCTGAAAAACGGGGCCTCCGGGGTGGTGGCCGTGCCGATAGGCGACGGGAGCGACTACGAGGCCGCCTTTGCCCTTCTGGCCGGAATGGAGAATGTCGCCCTGGTCATCTGCGACAGCACCGATGCGGCTGTGCAGAAGGCGCTGCGGGACAGCGTGATTGAGGCCTCCGACATGCGCCGGGAGCGGCTGTGCGTGCTGGCCGGCGCCAAGGACGAGAGCGTGGACGGCCTGATTGCCAGAGCCAAGGAGCTGAACCACGAGCGGGTGGTGCTGGTGGCCCCGGGAGGGG
>JAAWLY010000184.1 GCA_022798155.1 Lawsonibacter sp.
CCGCGACACCGACGTGGCCGAGGAAATGATGAGCTACGTGAAGAACAACATCCTGGTCCAGTCCGCCCAGGCCATGCTGGCCCAGGCCAACCAGGTGCCTCAGGGCGTGCTCCAGCTGCTGGGCTAATCCCCGTCAGCCAACAGAAAATATGCACAGATGTGGGACCGGGCTTCTGCCCGGTCCCTTTTGACGTGTTGACCTGGCGGCTGCCGGGTGATATAATTGAGGCAAATCGACAAACGAGGTGTTAACCATGGCTGAAAAAAGCATACCCATCCACAGCGTCCTGATGCCGGCCTATTACAAGGATTTCCACTGCATCATGGGCGCCTGTCAGGACAACTGCTGCGACGACGGCTGGCGGATTGAGTTCAGCAAAAAGGACTATCTGAACATCAAGCGCACCCCCAAGAGCGGGGAGATGGAGGAGCTGATGCGGCAGGGGATGCGCCGCCTGCGGGAGAAGGAGCACGACGGGATGTACGCCGAATTTCATGTCACCGAGGCGGGCCGCTGCGCCTTCCACACCCCGGAGGGGCTGTGCCGCCTGCAGCTGGAGTGCGGCGAGGAGACCCTGCCCAAGGTGTGCCGCATCTATCCCCGCCGGGAGGTTTACACCCCCGCCGCCCTGGAATACAGCCTGTCGCCCTCCTGCGAGGGGGTGCTGGCCCTGCTGTGGGACCTGACGGACGGAGTGGACTTTGTGGAGGACCCCCTGCCTCCCCAGAAGCACAGAAACGCCCTGACGAAGACCGGGGCGGAGGCCCGCTTCGCCGCCGTCCGGGAGCTGTGGATTGACGCCCTCCAGGCCCGCGGGCTGCCCCTGGCGCAGCGGCTAATCCTGCTGGGTCTGCTGACCCAGCAATTGCAGGATCTGGACTGGGACGACGAGGCGGCGCTGGACCGCTGGCTGGCCACGGGCGCGGCTCTGGTTCAGGACCCCACCGCCCTGTCCGACCAGCTGACCCGGATGCAGGGCAACCGGAAAATGTTCCTGAGCAACAATTTGCAGCTGCTGATGAAGCAGTTTAACACCCTTGGTCCGGATATCCCCGGAGAGCTGCTGGCTGTGATTACCGGCAAACGGAACCTGGAGGAGGTGGACCCGGACCGGGTGACCATCAACGCAGGCCGCTACCAGGAGCTGGAAGGGAAGCTGGAGGAGCTTCTGGGCCATTCGGAGCATTTCTTTGAAAATCTGCTGGTGACCATCGCCTTTTTCCTGGCTCTCCCCGCGCTGAACGCGCCGGAAGAGCTGTGGAAAGGTTATGTAAACCTGTGTAATCTCTACGGCTTCTACCGCTTTGCCGCCGTCTGCGCCATGGACAAGGAGGTCAGCCGGGAGCGGCTGTTCCATGTGCTGGTCCATGTCAGCCGTTCCCTGATCCATAACCCCACCCAGCGCTCCCGTCTGCGGGATGAGCTGTTCCAGAACGACAGCGCCACTCTGGCCCACATGGCTATCCTGACGGGCGGCTGAGTCCCGCTTATATAAAATCTGACCGCCTCCCGGCCGCCGGGGGGCGGTTTGTGATTAAAGATTCAGTATATTCCGTATAAATATTCCTTTTTGGTGAAAATAGACGGAAATTTCCGGGAGAAAAATGTATACTCATGCAAAAATCGGCCTTGCAATTCTGGCCGGGGCGTGGTAGACTGTTACTATTCCACATAAGGATGGGCCCTCCGGGCCCGCCAGAAATTTTGGAGGGAAATAACCATGGCTTCTGTAAAAAAAGTAGTGCTGGCCTATTCCGGCGGCTTGGATACATCCATCATTATCCCCTGGCTGAAGGAGAATTATGGCAACCCTGAGATCATCGCCGTCTCCGGCGACGTGGGTCAGGGCACCGAGCTGGATGGCCTGGAGGAGAAGGCCATCAAGACGGGGGCGTCCAAGCTCTATGTAGAGGACCTGACCGACCAGATGGTGGACGAGGTGATTATTCCGTCCATGATGATGGGGGCCAAGTATGAGGATTACCTGCTGGGCACCGCCTTCGCCCGGCCCATCATCGCCAAGCGGCTGGTGGAAATCGCCAAGGCCGAGGGGGCCGACGCCATCTGCCACGGCTGCACCGGCAAGGGCAACGACCAGGTGCGCTTTGAGCTGGCCATTAAGCGCTTTGCCCCGGAGATGAAGATCATCGCCCCCTGGCGGGAGTGGTCCATCAAGGGCCGGGATGAGGAGATCGACTACGCCGAGGCCCACAATGTCCCCCTGAAAATCAGCCGGGAGACCAACTACTCCAAGGACAAGAATCTGTGGCATTTGTCCCACGAGGGCCTGGATCTGGAGGACCCGGCCAAGGAGCCCCAGTACGACAAGCCCGGTTTTCTGGAGATGGGGGTGTCCCCTGCCATGGCTCCCGACGAGGCAACCTACGTCACCCTGGACTTTGAAAAGGGCTGGCCGGCGGCCATCGACGGGGAGAAGATGAAGGCCAGCGACATCATCCGCAAGCTGAACAAGCTGGGCGGCGAGAACGGCATCGGCCTGCTGGACATCGTGGAGAACCGGCTGGTGGGCATGAAGGACCGGGGCGTGTATGAGACTCCCGGCGGCACCATCCTCTACCGGGCCCACGAGGTGCTGGAGATGATCACCCTGGACAAGGACACCAAGCACATGAAGAGCAAGCTGGCGGTGGATTTTGCCGACCTGGTGTACAACGGCAAGTGGTTCACCCCCCTGCGGGAGGCCCTTACCGCCTTCGCTGTGGACACCCAGAAGCATGTCACCGGCACCGTGAAGCTGAAACTCTACAAGGGCAATGTAATAACCTCCTCCGTCACCTCGCCGGAAAGCCTGTACTCTGAGAACCTGGTCACCTTTGAGGAGAGCGACTACAACCAGGACGACGCCACCGGCTTTATCAACCTGTGGGGCCTGCCGGACACCGTCCAGGCATTGCGGGAGCAGGGGAAATTATAATCTGTAGGGGCCGGCCCCCTGGCCGGCCCGCTCAATCTGATCCTACGGGTCGCCGAGGGCGGCGGCCCCTACAAACCAACAAGGAGCGATACCTATGAAATTATGGGCCGGACGCTTCCAAAAGGAAACTGACACCCTTGTCAATAAAATCAACTCCTCCATAGATTTCGACGCCCGGCTGTATAAGCAGGACATTGCCGGCTCCATTGCCCACGCCGCCATGCTGGGCAAGCAGGGGATCATCGAGGAGCACGAGGCCGAGACCATTATCAGCGGCCTGAAGGCCATTCTGGCCGACATTGAGGCGGGGACTGTGGAGTTCTCGGAGGACAACGAGGACATCCACATGAACATCGAGACCATCCTGACAGAAAGGGTGGGGGATGCGGGCAAGCGGCTGCACACCGCCCGCTCTCGGAACGACCAGGTGGCGGTGGACACCCGGCTGTATGTGAAGGAAGAGATCCCTGTCATCGTCGGCCAGGTGCTGGATCTGGAGAACGTGCTGGTGAAGAAGGCCAGGGCCACCATGGACGCGGTAATGCCCGGCTATACCCATGTCCAGCGGGCCCAGCCCACCACCTTCGCCCACTACATGATGGCCTACGCCAACATGTTCAAGCGGGACGTCACCCGGCTGGAGGACTGCCTGGAACGGTTGGACGAGTGCCCCCTGGGGGCGGGCGCCCTGGCCACCACCACCTACCCCATCGACCGCTTTGCCACGGCGGCGGCCCTGGGCTTTAAAAAGCCCACTGACAACTCCATGGACTCGGTGTCTGACCGGGACTATGTCATTGAGCTGCTGTCCGCCCTGTCTATTATGATGATGCACCTGTCCCGGTTCTCTGAGGAGATCGTGCTGTGGTGCTCCTGGGAATTTAAATTTGTGGACCTGGACGACGCCTACTCCACCGGCTCCTCCATCATGCCCCAGAAGAAGAACCCCGACGTGGCCGAGCTGGTCCGGGGCAAGACGGGCCGGGTG
>JAAWLY010000001.1 GCA_022798155.1 Lawsonibacter sp.
CGCCAGACGAAGCCAATTTGACGCAGGAATACTGGATGTATTTCAAGGAAAATTGGCAAAGCATGGCGGAAAAAGAGCCGTCGTTTGGGCATGTTGACATTTTTCAAACAAGCCCTAGTCGAGGATCAGGTCCTGGGCCCGGCCGGCCCGGAGGATATAGCTGTCCAGGTCGTGGTTCAGCAGATCCTTCATTTTGCGGGACAGCTCCATCACCTTGACGATGTCCACGCCGGTGGCAATGCCCATCTCGTCGCACATGTTGATGACATCCTCGGTGGAGATGTTGCCCGCCGCGTTTGGAACAAAGGGGCAACCGCCCAGCCCGCCGAAGGAGCCATCAAACTGGGTCATGCCTGCCTCCATTGCGGCCAGGATGTTGGCGATAGCCAAGCCCCGGGTGTTGTGGAAGTGGAGCCACCAGCTGACCTGGGGGTACTTCTCCCGTACCCGGGCGCACATCTCATAAACCTGGTTGGGCACCCCCATGCCCGAGGTGTCGGACAGAGAAATCTCGGTAATGCCCACCTTTAAGTAGGCCTCAATGATGGACTCAATGTCGCTCAGAGGGATGCGGCCTTCCCAGGGGGAGGCGAAGGGCATAGAGATGGAGCCGGAGATAGCGATGCCGTTGGCCTGGGCCTCCTTCACACAGTCGGCAAAGCCGGCCACGCTCTGCTCCGGGGTCATGTTCAGGTTTTTCAGGTTGTGCTGCCGGCTGGCGGACACATTCAGCTTTACCTTCTTGCAGCCGCAGTCCGCCGCCCGCTTTACTCCCCGCAGGTTGGGGATCAGCGCCCGCAGCTCCACGCCGGGGACCTGGCCCACCTCCTTATACACCTGGTCGGTGTCCGCCATCTGGGGGACGGCCTTGGGGTGCATAAAGGAGCCCACCTCAATCACCTTGAAGCCGGCGTCGATAAGCCCCCGGAGCAGTTCCACCTTCTTCTCGGTGGGCAGAATGGTCTTCTCGTTTTGCAGGCCGTCCCGCAGGCCGACCTCGCACAGGGTAATGGCAGAGGGTAAATTGTTCATAGCTGGTACCTCCTATAATTTTTTGCGGTGTAACCCCGCTTTTTTCATCTGTTTTAATCATATCGGAAAGCTGGCTCAGAATCCAATACATGTTTTGGATGATACGATAGAAAACATACATAGACAGCAAAATAATAGTTGAGTTTTTTGTCCATTTAAGATATAATTATACTATTACCCACCGGGCAGGGCCCGGTTACGGCCCGCTGGGCCACGAATCTAAGGAGGAAACATGAAGTTTCATATTGTCAGCGACAGCTCCTGCGACCTCGGCCGGAAGGAACTGAAGCGGCTGGGCGTCAGCATGGTATCCTTCTATGTGGCCTTTGAGGATGAGGTCTACTACCGGGAGGAGCGGGACATCTCCACCCACGACTTCTACCAGATGATGGCTGACCGCCCGGGCGTGTTCCCCAAGACCTCCATGCCCACTATGGAGGACTACCTGGAGGCCTTCCGCCCCCAGGCGGCCCAGGGCGTCCCCATCCTGTGTATCTGCCTGAACGCCGCCTTCAGCGGCTCCTATCAGTCCGCCTTGAATGCCGCCGCCGAGCTGAAAGAGGAGTACCCCAAGGCCCAAATTCGGGTGCTGGACTCCACCCTGGCCACCGTGCTCCAGGGCCTGTTTGTAGAGGAGGCCGCCTCCCTCCGGGACGCGGGGCTTCCCCTGGACCAGGCGGCAGAGGCGCTGGCCCCCCTGCCCGCCACCGGGCGGATTTTCTTCACCACCAGCGACCTGGAGTACCTCCGCCACGGCGGCCGCATTGGCCGGGCGGCGGCAGCCACCGGCACACTGCTGAAGGTAAAACCCCTGATTGGCTACAAAGACGCCGGCCTGGTCTCTGACGGCATCGCCCAGGGGCGGAAAAAGTCGCTGATTAAAGTGCGGGAGCTGTTTTACCGCCACATCCAGCGGGAAAATATCAGCCTGGACGGCTACCGCCTGGCCACCGGCTTCGGCCTGGACCGGGAGGAACATCAGGCCTTCGCTCAGTCGGTTTATGACGGGCTTCTGGACCTGGGCCACGACCGGCCGGAGGTAAAAAAGCCCTACCAGATCGGTGTGACCATCGGCGTCCACACCGGCCCCACCCCCATCGGCGTGGGACTGCTCCGCCGCGCCCTGCCCTGACCGGCCCCTTCATTGCCTAACCGCCCCCGGTTTTCTGTCCGAGCCGGGGGCCCTTTGCTGCCGTCAGGAAATATCTGGGAATCTCTCCTTATTTAGAGCCTTTTGTAACGGTTTTGTCACTTGAATTTTACAGAATATGTGATATTCTTAAAGGGTACGGTTTCGACAGGGACAGACAGGAGGTGAGTGCCCATGCCAAATGTTTACCGGGGGAAGCACCTGGCTCAAATCGGCCCAAAACATGTGCTGCGCTACCTCTGTGCGGCGATCCTGGTAGTGGCCGCCGCGGCAGCATTGGGCTTCTATCTCCAGAGCCAGTCCCTGCACTCCCCCAACGCCACGCCGCAGCAGAACCCGCCTCCGACGGAGAATACCGCCGCCAGCGCCGGTCCCTCTGCCAGCGCCGCCCCCCAGGTCCCAGACTCCCCTGCCGTCCCGGCCTATGACTTCAGCCAGCCCGCCCCCGAAAGGGAGGCGGTGGACAACAGCTACTTCACCGACGCCGCCTTTGTGGGCGACTCCCGCACCGACGGCTTCATGCTGTACAGCGGCGTGGGCACCGGGAAAAACCTCACCTCAAACGGCCTGTCCATCTTCAAGCTGGACGAACGGAAATCCCTGACCGTGGGCGACAAGGAATATACCCTGCTGGAGGCCCTGGCACTGGAGGAATACGGCAAGGTCTACCTCTGCCTGGGGATCAATGAGCTGGGCATCTACCGGGACAACGACTTCTACGAGAGCTACTGCTCCGCCATCGACCAGATCCGCCGGGTGCAGCCCAACGCCGTCATCTACATCCAGGGGCTGATTCCGGTTAATATCAGCGAGGTGGAGAACTATAACGGCAACAAGTATGGGCTGAGCAATGACCATCTGCGGGTGTACAACGATCTGATGCGCCAGGCCGCGGAGGAGAAGCAGGTGGTCTATCTCGACCTGTTCTCCGCCTTCGCCGACGAAAACGGCGAACTGCCCCAGGGGGCCAGCCGAGACGGTGTCCACCTGGGCAAAGACGCCTGCATGAAGTGGCTGGACTATCTGAAAACCCACACCGTGGACTTTGACGTGCTGTACCCCAACGGCCCGCCCGCCATGGAACCGACTCAGCCCGACCAGCCGGCGGAGCCCCCGGCCCCCGCCCAGCCGGACACATCAACTGCTGATGGGAGTGTTTCTGGATGAAAAAGATTTTATATATGACGCTGGCCCTGGCCCTGGCGCTGGCTCTGACCGCCTGCGGCGGGAAGGAGGAGAAGTACACCACCGAGGATGTCCAGGCTATGGTGGACGCCGGGGCCTTCTCCGAGGAGCTGGAGGAGCTGGACGGGGACACCGCGTTTCTCCTCTACAAGCTGGCCGACTACGGCCTGGATGAGGGTGACGTGAAAACGTGCGCCGTCCTCCGCTCCGCCGGGGCCACCTGCGAGGAGGCCGCGGTGCTGGTGCTGTCCGACAACAAGCAGGCCAAGCGCGCGGCGGAGGGGCTGTATACTTATCTAAACGACCAGATCAAGGCCAATGAAAACTACCGGCCCGCCGAAATCCCCAAGCTGAAGGAGGCCTACCTCAGCATCAAGGGCAGCACCGTCCTGATGGTGGTGGCCAACGACCCGGAGGCCGCCAAGGCCGCGGTAGAGGGGGAGCCGTCCTTCACCAGTCCGGCGGGTACGGCCACAGCGCCTTGAGAAAGTGAACGATCCCGCAGGCCAAGCCTGCGGGATTTGCTCCTTGTTCCCATGAAATATGGCCGGAACAAAAAAACAGCTTGCGCTATTCCCCGATATGGAGTACAATGGTAGGCGAGGTAAATAAAAGGCAAGACGTGAGGGAATCCGACCTCCCTCACGCCTTTATGCAGGAGAATGGCCCTCCTACACAGCAGCAATGCTGCGCCAGCCCTCATTATATCGGATATGCCACCATTTTACAAGGGCGGTTTTGTGGGTTTGTGTCTTCATCTGCGGTGTGGGGTAATTTTATCCTGCGCCGCTTTTGTTTGCCTCAACAGGAGCAAACGCCCATGGGGGCCGGGAAGTCCCCACCCCCTGGGACGTCCTGTTGAGAAAACAGACAGGAGGATTTTAAGATGAAGAGGCAAATCATATGGAAAAGGGCCCTGTGCGCCCTGCTGTCCGGGGCCCTGCTGCTCTCTCTGGCGGCCTGCGGCGGGAACAAGCCCAATAACGACGGAAATGACCCTTCGGGCGGGAGTCCGTCCGCAGGGACCTCCGGCGGGGGCGCATCCAGTTCGCCCAAGCAGGAAGCTCCCCCTACCCCGGCCAGACCAGCAGAATTTACCTTGGACACAACGCAGGTGCGGCTTCTCTGCGCCGATGGAAAATATTTGGCTCTGGCTCTCTTTGATTGCCCCAAAACCGATAAAGGACTGAAAATATGCGACAAGTCCGGAAATGACACCGGAGCATATATGTACAATCGGTATACCGGGATTACCCTGAAAAACGGGCTGTGGCTTGCAGATGCAGAAGAGTGGCCAAGCAAATACAGCGCTGACAGTATAGGGGTTTTGGTCACTGACAATTCAGGTGCAGAAAAGCTGTTCACCGATATAGTGCCTATGGCAAAAGAGGAAATGGAGAGCGTCGGGCTCTTTACAATTAATGGATATGCGACTTTTGCGGCAACTGGTAAAATTCATGCCAGCTCAAGTTCGGCTGAATTTAATGTGGTCGTCTATATGTTCTGCGACGGCGGCATTGATTCTTTGGAAAATGCGGCGGATCGGTTCAAGTTCTATACGGAAGATGGAACAGCCTGGAGACTCCCACTGATAGAAGAGTAATGAAAAAATCCCGGCCTTGCGGCCGGGATTTTTTATGGGCTTCCGCCGGAGAGCCGACCGAAGTACCAGCCGGTGACCCCCTCCTTCTTGCACAGGGCGCCCCCCTGTATCCGCCGCACCACCGACAGCACATCCCCCGGCTCCACGGGCAGGCGGTAGTCGGTGGAGTCCTCGCACCACAGCCGGTTCCCCTCCCGGCGGAGGTAGTCGGTGAGGATATACATAGTCCGCCCCGTCTCCAGGTGGCGGCACAGGGACAGCTCCTCCCCCTCTGTCAGCAGCTCCAGGTCCGCCCGGCCCCAGCGGATGTTGGTGGGGAAGGAGTTGGCCTTCTGGGGGTCCATAGCCACGGCGGTGGGCAGACCGTCCCAGGCGGTCCAGGAGAAGTCCTCGCTGTCCTCCGAGGGGAGGATCAGGGCGTTGAGTTGGCCATCCACCTTCAGCACACAGCCCCCGTCGATGGAGATAATCTTCCGGTCCCGGGTGAAGATGGGGGCGGCGGAGGGAATGTGGGGGTCGTAGAGGGTCACCGGCCAGTGGCCCACAATAACCCACTTGTCAAAGGAGTGCCCCTGGCCCAGAAAATCGTCGTTTTTCATGCACCACCACCGCTCTAGTTCCTCCATCCCCTCCAGGGAGGGGACGCCCCCGTGAACGAACACCAGGTGGTCGGTCTCCAGGATGGTGGGCAGGGCCTTCAGCCAGGCCCACTCCTTCGCAAAGGCGGCACGCAGGCCGGCCCGCAGCCGGGGCAGGTCCTCCAGCTGCTCAAAGCCCCCCTCCCGGGCCATCTGCCGGATGGCCGACTCCGGGTGCCGGGGGAGGTAGGAGGCAAAAAACCGCTCGTCCATCTCGTCGCTCTCGAAGAAGTTGAGAACCAGCTCGTCGCAGTTGCCGCAGACGGGGTACAGGGTGTGGGTCTTGGATAGCTCCATCAAATGGCGCAGCATGGCCAGGCTGTCCCGTCCCTTCTCCAAAAAGTCCCCCAGGGGGATGAGAATATCCTCCGGGGTCAGCGCCGCTTTGTCCATCAGGGCCCGGAAAAAGGGGAGGTTTCCGTGGATATCACTGACCACCAGAATCCGCCGTCCCAGAGGAAACCGGGGCCGGACAACAATCGCTTTTTCCATGGCAATTCCTCCCTGCAAAAAGATGGTTTAAGCATACCACAAAACAGGCGGAAATTTCAAGAGCCCTTCCACCACGGCGCGGGGTGTGCAGGGTTGCAGCAAAAGCCTCCTTTGGCAAAGGAGGTGGCGTCCGTGAAGCGGATGACGGAGGATTGTGTTTTGGCGAAGCTAAAACGTATGGAATAAACCTTGTTTGCCTCGCACGTTTCGCTTCGCGAAACACAATCCCCACCGCCTTTCGGGCGGAGCCCCTTTGCCTAGGCGCTGTTTGAGACATGGAAACATGCTCAACGACGCGGGATTTCGCCGCCAGGCAAACACAATTTTTTGCCGGAATACTGGATGTATTGCAAGAAAAATTGGGGAAGCATGGGAACGAAAGATCCGTCGTTTGGGCGTTTTGACATTTTTCAAACAAACCCTAAGGGGCCTTTCGGTGCAACGCTTTGGCTTACCGCTCTCCTCCCCCCCATAATTTCTACTTGAAGGACAGGCGGTTTCGTGGTAGAATAGGACAATTGTTGAAAACTTTTACTTTTGAGGCATGTCTATGAAAAAATCCGCTCTGCGCGCCATCTCCTGGGTGGCGCTCCTCACACTGATTTCCAAGGGGCTGGGTATGGTCCGGGATATTTTGCAGGCCCGGGCTTTTGGCACAACCGCCGAGGTGGACCTGTTCACCGCGGCCAACAACGCCACCATCTACCTCTTTACAACTGCCGCCTACGCCCTCTGCCTTGCGGCGGTGCCCATTTTTGCCCAGCGCCTGGCCAAAGACCGGGAAGAGGCCTTCCGCGCCGCTGACACCCTGCTGACCGTCTCCCTTCTGGCCAGCTTTGCGGTCACGGCCCTAACCCTGCTGGCCGGGGTCACCGGCCTGCAGGGCCAGGCGGTGGGGGCTTCCGGCCACGCCTTCCGCTGGTATATCTCCGTCATGGCCCTGACCCTGCCCCTGATCGTGCTGACCTATCTGCTCATGGCCCTGTTTCAGGCCATGGGCCATTACTCCCTCCAGGGCAGCCTGAGCCTGCTGTATAACATCGCCCTGTGCGGCCTGCTGCTGGCGGCGGGGTCCCGGATGTCGGTGGCCTCCTTCGCCATCGCCACCAGCGTGGCCTGGTTCCTCCAGCTGGCCATGACCCTGCCCTGCCTGGTGCGGGAGCGCTACCGCTTCCACTTCCGGCTGGACCTGCGGGCCGGTTACCTCCCCCTCTATCTGCGCACCGCCGTGGTCACCGCCTTCACCACCGCCATCTTCCTGTTCTGCTACCTGATGGACACCAATATGGCCTCTCCCATGGGGGAGGGGGTCACCTCCGCTTTCTACTACGCGGACAAGCTGTTTACTCCGGTGATTACCACCTTGATTTACAGCATCGGAGCGGTGATGTTCCCCCAGTGGAGCGAAAAGCACGCCTCTATGGCCGACGGGGAGTACCGCGGCTATGTGGGTGGGGTGGTGGAGAGCACCATTCTCCTGCTGCTCCCCTTGAGCGCTCTGTTCTCCGTCTTTGGCGTGCCCATCATCCGGGTGCTCTTCGAGGGAGGCAGCTTTACCCCGGAGTCCTCCGCCCTCACCGGCATGGTCTTTGCCCGGTACGCCTTGGGCATGGTGGGCTTCGCCCTGCTGGACCTGCTGGCCAAGGCCTACTACGCCATGCAGGACACCCGGGTCCCCCTGGTGGTCAATGTTGGCGTGCTGGCGGGCAATTTTGTGCTGAATCTGGCGTTGATGCAGCTCTGCCCCACCCCGGGAGCTCTGGCGGTGGCCACCTCCCTGGCCATGACCTTGGGCGGCGTGGTGCTGCTGGCGATGTTCCTTCAGGGCCGGTCCGGGGTGCTCCATCCCCTGCGGCTGGCCGCAGGGACGGGGCTGTCCGTCATCCTCTATCTGGTGCTGGACCTGGCCTCCGGGGCGCTGGTCACCGCCGCTGACGGCAAGCTGATGCTGGTGGTCAAGTGCGGCGCTCTGGGGGCGGCGGGCCTGCTGGTTTATCTGCTGCTGATGGGGCGGGCCTGTCTGGCCTCTTTTACCAAATCCTAGCGAGGTGGGTCACATGCGAAAAAAGAAACAGAACCCCCTGCTGTGGGGGATGGCGCTTGTCGGGCTGATCTGCTCCCTGGTGATGCTCACCGGTCGCTTCTCCGCTGAGCTGAAATCCAATCAGGTGTCCTGCGCCATCCACTATGAGGATATCCTCCTGCTCGCCCAGGCCGACGGCCGGACACCCGAGGACTGGCTGGCTGACCTGAACCAGGCCGGGGTTCACTATCTGATTGTCCCGGACGGGGAAGGGGACCGGGTAGCGGGCATGGCCCGCTCCGGCGAGACCGCCCAGCCGGGAGACGCCTTTTTGATCGCCCCTCCGCCTCCCCGGGGCTTCAAGGGCTACGATGTCCCCGGGATGCCCCAGGGGGACAGCTCCGTCCCCCTGGCCCTGGTGGAGAACTACAACCGCACCGGCGTGGTGTTGCCGGAGCAGTTCGACCCGGCGGCCTGGGAGGGCCCCATGGTCAAAACCCTGTACATGTACGATGCCTACAGCTACCACTATCAGAAAACCGGGGACGCCCCCTCCGAGAATGAGAACATCCTCTTCCGGGCGGTCACCGACCGGGGGATGCGGCTGATCGTGGTCACCCCCCTGGAGTACGAGGGGGGCGGCGTGGTGGCCGACCCGGAGGCCTATGCGGACATGCTCTCCGGCCTGGGGGAGCGGATCGAGAGCCGGGGGCTGACCCTGGGGGAGGAGTTCTCCCCCCTGGATGTCCCCCACCCCGGCCCCCTGCTGCTGGCGGGGACGGCCCTGCTGCCCGCGGCGCTGGCGGTGCTGTTTTTAAGCCTGGTCTTTCCGGCCAGCCCCATGCTGGAGAACATTCTCCTCGTCCTGGGCATTCTGGCCGCCGTGGGAGGGGCTTTCCTGGTCCCGGATCTGCTCCAAACCCTGGTGGCTTTCGGCGCGGCGGTGCTGGCCCCCTGCTACACCGTGCTGCTGTTTCGTTCCATCTCCTGCGGAAAGGAGAATCTCCTGTGTCAGCTGCCACTCCCCGCCCGGTATCCGGCGGTCCTGGCCGGTGTGTTGGCCATCAGCCTGGGGGGCGGGCTGTACGTGGGGGCCCTGCTGGCCACCCCCTCCTATATGCTGGAGTTTCAGGTCTTTACCGGCGTCAAGCTGGCCCAGCTTCTTCCCCTGGTGGTTACGGTACTGATTTTAGGCCCCGCCCTGCGCCGCCGGCCCTCTGGCGGCAGTCAGAAGCTGCCTCTGGCGCTGATTGTCCTGCTGGTCCTGGGCATAGCGGCCGCCCTGGTGCTGCTGATACTCCGCTCCGGCGACAACATGCTCCCGGTGGCAAAATTTGAGATCGCCGCCCGGAACTGGCTGGAGCAGACCCTCTACGCCCGCCCCCGGACCAAGGAGATGCTCATGGCTTTCCCGGTGCTGGCCGTCTACCTGGTGGCCGCCGACCGGCGCTTCGCCCTGCTGGAGTTTCCTTTGGCCATCCTGGCGGAGGTGGGCTCCGTCTCTGTGGTCAACACCTTCTGCCATATCTTCACCCCCGTCCACATCTCCTTCATCCGCACCCTCCTCAGCGCCGGCATCGGGCTGGTGCTGGGCTACGCGGGCCTGGTCGTGTTCTGTCTGCTGCTTCGGCAGAAAAAAACATAAGCAAAGAACCCTGACGGCATAGACCGTCAGGGTTCTTTGCTATCTTCTGCTTTGAACCCAGCACCACAGGGGGAGTAAGTATAGGTAGAAGGCCAGGGGCAGGGCCGCCGCCCCCACCTCCATGGTGGTAAGAGGGACGCTGGCGGCAATGGCCCAGGGCACCAGCCCGGCCAGGTTGATGGTGGAATTGCCGATGTTGGCGGCCAGCTCTATGGCGGGCAGTTCCCGGCGGCGATACTCCTCCTTCAGCAGCTGGGCGCTCATCACAATGGCCACCGTCTGGTTGCAGAACAGGGCGCTGCACCCAAAGGAGGCCGCCACATGGGCCCCAAACAGCCCGATTTTCCCCGCCAGCGCCCCCACCCGGCCGGTCACCGGCGCCAGAAGGCCGGTGCCGTTGAACATGCCCGAGTAGGCGCAGGACAGCAGCACAATGCACACCACGCTGACCATGGAGATCAGCCCGCCGCCAGACATCAGCTCCGTCAAGGCAGACAGCTCGGGCCGGTAGCCCAGCACACAGGCCCGAAGCGTCTCCCCCGGGGAGAGGTGCTGGACCAGCAGGGTACACCCGGCGGACAGTACACAGCTTACCGCAATGGAGGCCACGGCGCTTATCTTCAGCCAGGGCAGAATCAGCAGCGCCGCCGCCGGCAGTATAGCGGGCCAGGACAGGGAAAAGCCCTCCTCCAGGGCGGACACAATCTGAACATCCACCCCCCGGATGGGATACAGCAGGGACAGCCCCCCGTAGAGGACCAGGGTAGCTAGAAAGGGAACCGGAGTATCCCGCCACATCCGCATCTGAAAGTCGTGCTGGTCCGCGCCGGCCACAGCCGCCGTCAGGGCCGCCGAGGAGGAGGCCGGGGACAGCCGCTCCCCAAAGTAGATGCCGGACATAATGGCTCCCGCCGTCACCGCCAGGTTTGCCCCGCCGCTGCGAGCGATGGTCATCAGAATCACGCCCGCCGTCCCCACTACGCCGAAACAGCTGCCAAAGGCCAGGCTGAACAGCGCGGCCAGCAGGAAGGTCACCAGCACAAAGGTGCCTGGCGTAATCAGCCGGACTCCCAGCCACACAAACAGGGCCACCGTCCCACCAGATCGCCATAGGGCGGTGAGCAGCCCCAGCAGCAGCAGAATGCGCAGCACCTTCAGCGAGGTACCCATCCCCTCCAGAGCCATTTTTAGCAGAGCCGGGACGGAGGTCCCCCGCCGGACCCCCACCGCAAAAAAGCACACAAACCCTACCGCCAGCGCCCAGGCAAGAGACAGACCCTTTGCCATACATCCCACCACGCAGAGCAGAAACATCCCAAAGGCAGCCAATAAATCCATGCGTTTCCTCTCCTTTTTCCGTCTATGGGGGATTGTACCACCTCTACGGCCCTTTGTCACCCTCCCGGAACAAATTTTCCAAATCTGCCGCCGCCCCGGTATAGAACCGGAAAGGCCCGTCCATAATGTAGGCATATTACATCGGGAGGCCCGGGAGGATTTTATGGATCGGAAGCTAAAGCATTGGGAATTGGCGCTGATGTTCGGCGTTTTGGTGGCTGTGGTGGCGGGAGGCTGGCTGGGCCGGGAGCAGCAGGAGCTGGCGGACAGCGTGGTGCGCTTTCACGTCATCGCCAACTCAGACAGCGAGGAGGATCAGGCCTTGAAGCTGGCCGTCCGGGACCGGGTACTGGCCCGAGCGGAGGAGCTGTACCCCCAGGAGGCCACCCTGGAGCAGGCCAAAGCCGCCCTGGAGGGACACCTAAACCTACTGGCTGACGCGGGCCGGGAGGTGGTGGAGGAACAGGGATATGACTACCCCGTCTCCGCCCAAGTAGAGGACTGCTGGTTCCCCACCAAGGAGTACGAGGGCTTTTCCCTGCCGGCGGGAAACTATACCGCCCTGCGGATCGTCATCGGCGAGGGGGAGGGCCAGAACTGGTGGTGCGTGGCCTTCCCGCCCCTGTGCCTGGGGGCGGCCAGCGAGACGGTGGACCAGGCCCTGGAGGCCGGCCACTTCACCCCAGAGCAGGGGGCGCTGGTCACCGGCGATGGCGAGGGCTATGTACTGAAATTCAAGGCCATGGAGTGGCTGGGCGAGGTCCAGGGGCTTTTCCAGAAATAACACACCGGGGGAGACAGCACCGTCTCCCCCGGTTTTTTGTTACAGCTGGCCTCTCAGCGCCCGCTCCAACAGCTCGGGCAGCTTCTCCGGGGCGCAGGCAAAGCAGGGGATGTCCAGGGCGGCAATGCGCTGGGCGGTCCGGGCGTCGTAGTAGGGCTTGCCCCCGTCGGCGATGGCCAGCAGCACCACCACCGTCACCCCGGAGTCCTTCATCTCCTCCACCCGGCGCAGCAGGGCCGCCCGGTTGCCCCCCTCCTCCAGGTCGGAGATGAGGAAAAACAGGGTTTTGGCCGGGGCCTCGATGAGCCCCTGGCAATAGGCGACGGACTTGGCGATGTCGGTGCCGCCCCCCATCTGAAAGCCGAAAAGCAGGTCCACCGGGTCGGCGCACAGGGGGGTCAGGTCCATGATCTGGGTATCGAAGGCCACCACGCTGGTCTTGATCGCGGACATAGAGGCCAGCACACAGGCCATCACTGAGGAATAGAGAATGGACGGGCCCATGGAGCCGCTCTGGTCGATATCCAGAATGACGTGCCAACGGTTGACCCGGCTGGAGCGGTCGAAGAAATACACCCGCTCCGGGATGATTGCTCCCAACTCTCGGTTATAATGCTTTAAATTTCTCCGAATCGTATAGGGAAAATCCAGCGCCGCGGCGGAGGGCAGCGGAGCGTGGGCCCGGCGGTTCAGGGCCGCCGTCACCGCCCGGCGCATATCGTTTTCCAGCAGCCGGTTGATCTCCTCCACAATTTTCCGGATGAAGACCCGGGCGGACTCCTTGGACTTCTTGGGAATCTGATCCTTGAGCATCAGCAGGGTGGAAGCCAGGTTCAAATCGGGCTCTAGGCTGTCCAGCAACTCGGGCTCCAGGAGCAGCTGCTTTAATCCTTTGCGCTCAATGGCGTCGTTCTGCACCACCGCCACAATCTCCGGATCGAAGAGGGCGCGCAGATCCCCCAGCCATTTGGAAATCAACGGGGAGGAGGGGCCCTTTCCTCTGCCTCCATCGCTCCCGAAGGACTCCCCCGGCCCGCCGTAGATGGCACCCAGGGCGGAGTCCATGAGCAGTTCCTCCTGGGACAGGGGAGCGCCCCCCATGCGGTCAAAGGACTCCTCCGTCTCGGAGCCCAAAATCAGCCGCCAGCGGGAGAGCTGTTCTTGCTGTGACATAACCGCACCCCCTAAATATCGTCAAAGTCAAAGTCGGACAGGCTGTCCAGCAGCTCTCTCTCCGCCTCGGTGGTCTCGTTCATTAGCAGTTCCGCCGCCTGCCGGGAGCTGACGCCCCAGATTTCTCCCAAATTTTCCGCAATGTCGTTCTTCTCCTTGGGGGAGAAGCCGGCAAAGGCCCGGCGGAGAAAGACCAGCGCCCGGCGGAAGGAATCCTCGTCCAGGGTGCTGAGGTAGCCGTCCAGCTGCCGCCACAGGGACAGCCGGGCGATGAGGGCGTACCGGTTCTTCCCCGCCAGCCCCTCGAACCACCCCGCCCCCAGGTCGGCGGGGACGCCGGGGGACAGCCGCCGGGCCACCTCCCGGGCCAGCAGCTCCTCGTCCGCCTCCCCCCGCTCCAGCAGGATGGCCATGGCGAAACCGGAACAGCGGGTGTTCAGGTCGTCCCGGTCGGAGATACCGGCCAGCAGGTCCAGCCAGCGCTCTTTTTCCAGAAAATCATGACTGATCTGTAAAGTATTTAGCCTGTTCATTGCTTGTATCACAGCGGGTGCGGCCTTGGTGTCGCAGAGGCAGGCATCCTCCAGGGTCAGACAGCCCCGCAAGTATAACTGCTTTACAAGGGGAATGACCGGCTCCGGATCAAACCGGCGCAGGTCGCCGTAGCGGACTACCAGGCTCAGCCGCTGAGCCGTCTCGGCCACGTCGGACAAAGCGGCCTCATCCACGCTCAGCCCCTGGAGCACCGACAGGGCGTGCCAAGCGGCAGCGGGCATCCCGCACAGGAAGGCGTCCTCAAAGATGGCGGCTGCCTGGGCAATGGTGGTGCTGTTCCGCTCCTTCAGGGCGAAGGCCGCCGCCCCCTGGACGGTGTCCCCCATGAGGGCGGACTCCACCACCTCGATCTCCGCCTCGGGAGTCCAGCGCAGCTCCCAGTACTCCCCCCAGTTGGCCCCCTCCTGCCGGGAGGGGAGGAGGGCGGCAAAGTGTATTCCCAGCACCCGCAGGCGGTGGAGGAAAAAGGACCTGCGCAGGTCGATGAGGGCGGCCGCCTCCGACTTTACGTTCAGCTTCTCCCGCAAATCCAGGTCCAGCCGCAGGAGCTCCTGGGTGCGGAATTTCTCCAGCCGCAGCTCCTTGAGCTGGCGGTAGAAGTCCTCCTGCACGCTGGTGCGGGCCACTCCCTCGGGAAGAAAGCCGATTTTCCTGCCAATCTCTGTGTCCGCTGCGGCCAGGGCCAGCTCGGAGAACTGCCCGTGACCCATGGTGGCTACCGAGGCGTCCCGCAGGTCTGACAAGGCAGAAACCTTGCTTCCCCGCATGACACAGAGGGTTTGCGCCATGCGTACCGCCTCGATCACCTCGGCGGAGGACACCAAATTGCCCGCCCTCCGGTGAGCGTCAGCCAGCCGGGTGAGGTAGAGGTAGGGGACCTCCCCCAGCCCCTTGTCGTTCAGGGCCTCCCAGAGCAGCTCAAAGTAAGCCGGGGCCTTGTTCCCCGCCCCGTAGCCCGACCGGGAGGACAGCCGGTAGTAGGAGTAGGGCATCAGGGTGGCCAAAGCGTCCGCCTGGGGAAGGGCCAACGCCTCTTCATCGGTCATGGGGGCGTTTGCCTCCAGGCCGGCCACGTGGAAGGCCCCGCAGACACAGAAGATTTTCTCCGCCGGGACCCCGCTGTCCACCGCCTTCTGAATGCACCGCTTCATATAGGCCTCCCGCACCACCGTCTCGGCGGTGCGGCGGGGGTCGTCCGCCGAGGACTCTCTCAGCTGATTGCCAAAGGTATTACAGGCCAGCTGGTAATCCTGCCAGTTTTCAATTTGCTCAAAATTCCGCTCCCAAAAGGTGTCGTGGTCCTCCCCGGTGAGGGTCTCCAGGCGCTTGTAGACGGACTCGGTGGTTTGAAGATTATTCTCATCTTGAATCCCTCCACCACCGCCTTCGGCGGCGGGCCCCCTCCCCTTGACAAGGGAGGCATTTGGCTGCCGGCCTTCAGACTCCTCTTCAGAAGTCTCCCCTGTTAAAGGGGGGAGGGCCCGGGAGGATTCCTTCCCCCGCTCCTCTGCCTCTAAAAACCCCAGAAATACCGGGGAGGGCAGGTCCATAAACCGGCATTCCACCTTGTGCTCGTGGGCCCACAGAATGGCTTGGAGCTCCGGGGAGTAGACGGCGAAGGGCCACAGGATGGTGCGCACCGGCGGGGTCCGGGTGTAGGCCAGGATGGCGGCGGGGAGCTGGGTGTCCGGGTGGCACAGCCAGTGCATCTGGTCGTTTAAGTCACTGGGACCCTCCACTAGTACCAGCTGGGGCTGGGCCGCGTCCAGGGCCCTCCGCAGGTGGTACGCCGCCGCCGGAGACAGGTGCCGCACCCCGAAAAATGTCGGCTTATTCATTTCCCGTTCAGCTCCCGGCAGGCCCGGTAGAGGGGCAGCCACTGGCTCCCCCGCTTCTTCATCACGTTCTCCAAATACTCCTTCCAGGAGATTTTATCCTTCTCCTCGTCCTTCACCACCGCACCCTGGAGACCGGCGGCCAGGTCCTCGGGCATGATCCCGCCGTCCCCGAAGGAGCCGGCCAGGGCCATGGAATTGCACAGCAGAGAGATGGCCTCGGCGGTGGACAACACCCCGGAGGTAGGTTTCAGCTTCTGCTTGCCGTCCAAAGTCGCACCGGCGCGCAACTCCCGGAAGATGGTGACCACCTTCTCCACCGTGTCCCCGTCGGGCTGGCGGGCGTTCAGGTCCAGGCCGGAGGACAGCTCCTCCACCCGAGTCTGGACAATCTCCATCTCGGTGGCGATGTCGGCGGGGGTGGGCAGAACCACGATGTTAAACCGCCGTTTCAGGGCGGCGGACATGTCATTGACCCCCTTGTCTCGGGTGTTGGCGGTGGCAATCACCGAAAATCCCTTTTGGGCGGGGACCTCCAGCCCCAGCTCAGGGACGGACAGCCGCTTCTCCGACAGGATGGAGATGAGGGCGTCCTGGACCTCGCTGGCGCAGCGGGAGATCTCCTCCACCCGGGCGATGGACCCGGTCTCCATCGCCCGGTAGACGGGGCTTTTCACCATGGCCTCGGGGCAGGGACCTTTGGCAATCAGCATGGCGTAGTTCCAGGAGTATTTGATCTGTTCCTCGGTGGTGCCGGCGGTGCCCTGGACCACCTTGGTGGAGTCGCCGGTGATGGCGGCGGCCAGGTGCTCGCTGAGCCAGCTCTTGGCCGTCCCCGGCTCGCCGATGAGCAGGAGGGCCCGGTCGGTGAGCAGGGTGGCGATGGCGATCTCCACCAGCCGCCTGTCGCCGATGTACTTGGCGGTGATGGGGACCCCCTTGGCGGTACACTCGCCGGTAATGTAGTGGAGCACCGCCCTGGGGGACATTTTCCACCCCGTGGGGACGGGGTCGTGGTCGGTGGCAATCAGGGCGTCGATCTCCCGCTGATAGAGCTCCTCCGCCGGGAGGCGCTGGACATTTTTATTTGTCATATTCTGTTCCCTCCATTGTTATGGCCGCATGTTCCACCACTCGTCCCACTTCGGGAAGGTCTTTCCAGCCCAGAGCTGCTCAATGGTCCAGGGGAGGACCTTTTTTGCCAGGAACAGTTCGTTGCCGGTGGGGCGGAACCGCTGGGAATCCAGCGCCTCCTGGCACAGATCTGCAACTTCGCCGGTAGGCAATGATTTGCTGGCCTCGTTCAGCAGGACCCACACATAGTAAAGGCGGGCGTCCTTGGACTTCTGCATGGCCTTGCCCAGCACACCGCCCGGACTGCCGCCGAACCGCAGTAAATACTGTCCGTAGCTGTACCAGCTTCCGGTTTCTACCATCCGCTCCCGGAGATAAGGGACAAGCAGGGCGCACTGCTCCGGGTCAGCGGGATTGGCCAGTTCCGCCAGATTTTTGTCGAAGCCGTTTACCGGGTCCCCGCCGCTGAAGGGGTAGTATTTCCCCGAGTCCGGCTTGCAGGCCGCATGGACCAGCCGCTCAATCCACCTGGAATCCAAGGACTCTGCCGCGGGCTGGCCCGCGACGACGACATGCCGCCCCTGGCTGTTATTCCAATATACATCATTCAGCGCCCGCAGCAGGACGTTATTCAGCGTCTCCTTGCGCTCCTTGTCCAGCAGGGGCTTCTTGGTCAGGATATAGGGGGAATACTTCTCATAGACCTCCGCTGCCGGCCAGGACAGCAGCGCCGCCAGGAAGCTGACGTGGAGATACCGAGTCATAGCGGGGTGGCGGTCAAACAGGTTTAAGCAGAAGTCCCGCAGGGGCCCCGGCCCAGTGTGGCGCATAATGTCCAGTAACTTATCGGTGAGCTTCACGCCAAAGAAAGACGGGCGGTCCTTCTCGTCCATAATCCGATCAAGCTCCTCCATATGGCTGTCCGCCCAGCGCCAGAAGTCCAGCATGGCGGGAGAATCTTTGTGCCCCAAGGTCCAACACCAGGTTGTGATGTCCGCGCCCTCCTCGTAGGTGGGACGCTCCCCGCCGCCCAGGAATTTCTCCAGCCGCCGTTCCAGACCGGAGGTCACCAGCTTGATGGCCCAATCCGCGTTGGAGGGCTCCAGGAACTTCACCGACTGGCTGTTCTTGGCCAGCTCCTTCTCCCAGAAGGTCACGACCTCCGGCCCGTCCTGCTTGGCCAGCGCCTCCAGCGCCGCGTCCCGGCTGTCCCCCCGCTCGGACTTGGCCAGGTCCAGCAGCAGAGAGGCATCCCCGCTGTCCGCGCCCAGGGCCCGGATCACCGCCGCCCGCACGTCCCTTTTGGCCTGGGGCAGCATCTCCCGCAGCCAGGGGGTGGCCTCCGCTCCCTCCAGGGCGGAGATGAGCTCCACCCGCCGGGCCATCGCCTTCTTTCCCGCAGGGTCGAAGTCCTCTTTCAGTAGAGGGAGGACGATGGGGCCGACCTCCTTCAAAATGCTAACGTTCAGTTCGGCCAGCTCGCCGTAGCTGTCCCCCAGACCGGCCACCACCGCAGGCAGGACCCGGTAGTCGGTGAAAAATTCGGGGTGGTTGTTCCAGGCGGACTGGATGACCTCCATCCGCCCCCCGCCTGTGGAGGTCAGGGCGGTGAGGAGGGGCTGGAGCTGGCCGTAGGTAAGCTCCTGATATTGCCCGCTCCCGGCGGGCAGGGGGACCAGTTCCCCCTCTGCCCCGGTTTTGCCCTGGGTATAGGCCACCGCGTCTACCAGGGCCAACAGGTCCAGCAGCAGCCCCGCCCGCTCCTCCGCCGGAGCGGACAGCAGCTTGGTCAAACCGGCGTCAATCCTTCCCAGAACCGGACTGGCCGCCGCCAGAGGCTTCATGGCCTCCGCCGCCCGGGACAGCCGAAAGTCCTCTGCCAGCAGGCCTGTACCCGCAATGGCGGCCTGCTCCAGCCGCTCCTTTACGTCGTAAAGAGGTTGTAATTTCATCGGCGCTGCCTCCTCAATATTGCAGCCGGATAATCCGATCCGGCGTGACCACGCTGTAGGGGTGCAGACAGATGGACCTGTCCTCCTCACAGTAGTACATCAGCCCAAACAGGGCGCTGCCCGTCGGGATCTCTCCCGGAAGCAGAGCAAGCCGCCCGGTGGAGGCGTGGTCCGCGCCGTCCTCCTCCCGGTCCCGCAGGACGATCCGGTCTCCGAAGGGGTCCTCCAGCACAAAGGCGTCCCCCACCTTCCCCAGCCGTCCGACGGGCACCAGTACCGCCAAAAACTTGGGCAGGAGGGTATTTTTCAGCTGGTTCTTGGCCGCTTTCACCGCCGCGGTCAGATTTGGCCGGGCCAATCCGGGCAGAGCGGCCCGTTCCTCCGCCGTCAGCGGACGGGAGGCGCCTCCCTCCCACCGAATACGGCAGTTGCCCTCCCCGGGATAGGTATATAAAACAGGGATCTCCACCAAGCCAAAGCGGCTGTCGTCCCCCTTCACGTATTTCAGCGCCCGGACCGGACGCAGGTTCAAGGTCTGGTCGATGCGCCCGGTGTCCAGGTCCAGCCACCAGCCCCGCTCGACATATTCTTTCCGGGCCTCATCGCAGGACACGTCAAAGGACAGCTGGACCAGCCGGGCATTTTCCCGGAAGGCCCGAATGGCGTGGAGCTCCTCCAGCTTCCACACCCCGCCCAGTGTCTCGAAGAGGATGGTATCCTCGGCGGAGAAGTTTTCCGCCTCCAGCTTGCCCTGCAAAAAGGCCCGGGACTTCTGAATGGCAGAGTGGAGGTAGATTAGGGTGCGCAGCGCCTGACGGCAGGCCTCGTCCGCCCGGTCGGGGGTCTTTTGCGCCGTACGCACCGCCAGGGCGATGCGGGTAAAGGCGGACTGCAGGCCGGTGAGGTAGCTGCTGCCCAAGTCCTTGGCCAGCTTGTCATAGGTCTGGGCGGAGCCGCCCGACAGCGCCCCCACCCCGCTGGCCAGCAGATCGTTCACCAGCTTTTCCGCCATATCCAGCCCCTCCAGCTGGCGGGCCAGCTTTTTCTTCCGGGCGGCGGCGTTTTCTTTCTTCGGCTTGGCTGGCCGGCCCTCTTCCGCCTCCCGCTTTGCCGCGCGGGCCGCCTGTTTGGCCCGTTTCTCCGCCAACTCCGGTGGAATCTCCGCCGCCGCAAAGTCTTTGCCCTCCAGCTGCTCAAACATCAGCCCCAGGGCGTGCTTGCAGGGAAACTGCCTGCTGGGACAAGTGCAGCGGCACACCGGGGCCCCGGGATCGGTCCAGTCCAGCGACACCCGGTAGGGGGTTTTTCCGCTTCCGGCACACTCCGCCCAATAGAGGGTGCCGTCCGCCGTCCGGCTCAAAGCGGAAAAGCTCCCCTTTTTTGATAGCTTTCGCCCGTTCTCCGCCGCTGCCGGGTTGGGGGCCTGGAGCAAAATAAATTGTTCGGTCAGTTCCATCTGAGTGGTCTCCTTTCCGTTTCAAGTTAGTTGCCTCTATGGTAGAACGGAACGGCGAAAAAATCAATATGGCTGAAAAATTTTTTCCAGGCGCCCTTTGAAAAATGGAAGAATGCACAACGGCAAAGAATTTCGCCGCCAGGCAAACACAATTTTTCGCGGGAATACTGGATGTATTCCAAAGCATGGAGGGGCAAAGACCCGTCGCTTGGGCGTTCTGACATGTTTCAAGCAGGCCCGAGAAAAAGCCCACCCGGAGCAGTGCCTCCGGATGGGCTGTAACCTTATTTTGCCGCGGCAAAGTCCGCTTTCATGGCCCGGAACCGCTCCGGGTCGCCAAAAATCTTTGCCACCTGCAGGGCAATCACACTTGCCCCCTCCGACAGGGCCTGACGGGCCCGTTCGGTCTTCATAGCCGCGGCAAAGTCCCGGGTGTGGATAGCGATCTCCCGGTCTACCACTTGAAGGCAGGGATGGAAACCGGGGCAGGCAAAGCTGACATTGCCCATATCTGAGGAGCCGAAAATCCTCTCCTCATCCCCGTTGAGGGGGATGCCCAACTCGGCGTATACCTCCGCCAGGGCGGCGGTGCCGGTGGGATTGGGCTTGAGATTGTCGTAGATGGCGGAGGTGGGCTCCTTGTCCCAGGTGGTCTGGGTGGCGATGGCCGCCCCCCGGGCGCAGTCGTCCACCTTGCGGATCAGCTCCTGGAGGTAGTACTTGTCCAGGGCCCGGATGTAAAACTCCGCCGTTACCTCCTCGGGGACAATGTTGGGCGCCTCGCCGCCGTGGCGGATGATGCCGTGAAATTGGGCGTCGGGCTTGCTGTGCTGGCGCAGCATGTCCACGGCGTGGAACATCAGCTGGGCGGCGTTGAAGGCGTTGGCCCCCTCCCAGGGGGCGGCGGAGGCGTGGGCCGCTCTTCCGTGGAAGCGGTAGAGGTAGGAGGCCAGCCCCTGGAGCTTGGGTGAAATCAGGTTGGAATTGTACAGGTGAACCATGATGGCCATGTCGTAGCCGTCAAATACTCCCCGCTCCACCATGCCGCACTTGGCCCCGTCGGTCTCCTCGGCGGGGGTGCCCACCAGGTGAACATCCACATCCAGCTCGTCCTGGAGCCCCTCCAGGGCCAGGGCCGCCAGGATGCTGATGGAGCCGGACAGGCAGTGGCCACAGGCGTGGCCAATCTCCGGCAGGGCGTCGTACTCCGTCACAATGGCCACCTTGCGGCTGTGGCCGCCCCCGCCGAACACCCCCCGGAAGGCGGTGTCGCGGCCGGCGAAGGGGTACTCCACCTGGCAGCCGTGGCGGCGGAGCAGCTCCACAATGGTTTTGGAGGTCTCATACTCCTGGCCGGAAATCTCAGGGTGGTCAAAAATGCAGTCGCTGAGCGCGGCCAGCTCGGCGTGATACTCCTGAATTTTGGATAAAATCAGCTCTTTACACTGGGTATAGTCCATGGCCTTCTCCGCCCCCTTAGAAGGGACCCAGGTTCATGGCCTGGGCCGCCACCACAAAGACAACGCCCAACAGGTACTGAAGCCCAATCAGGGGCAGAATCCACTTGGCCCACTTGGACCAGGGAATTTTGGCCATGGCCAGGCCGGCCATAAAGTAGCCGGAGGTTGGGGTGAAGATGTTGGAGATGCCGTCGCCCAGCTGGAAGGCCACACAGGCGGTCTGCCGGGAGACGCCGACCAGGTCGCCCAGAGGCACCAGGATGGGCAGGGACACGGAGGCCTGGCCGGAGCCGGAGGGCACCAGGAAGTTCAGCAGGCACTGGAAGATATACATGCCCACGGCGGCCACCATGGCGGGCAGATTGCCCAGGACGCCGGCCACGGCGTGGAGAATGGTGTGGAGGATCTGGCCGTCGGTCATTACCACCAGGATGCCCCGGGCAATGCCCACCACCAGAGCGCCGGTGGCCACGTCGGCCATGCCCTGGCCAAGGGTGACGGCGTAGTGGTTCAAGCCCTTGCCGGCGATGAGGCCCACAATGATGGACATGCCCAGGAACAGGGCGGCAATCTGGTCCATATACCAGCCGTACTGGATAACGCCGTAGATCAGCAGCACAAAGGAGACGGCGAACACCAGCAGAATGGCAATCTGCCGGCCCCCGAACTCGGGCAGCTTCTCCAGGTCTACCACGTCCTCCCGGGTCTTGTCAAACTCATACATCAGAGAGCCCTGGGGGTTGGCCTTCACCTTGGCGGCGTAGCGCATCACCACAACGCAGGTCAAAAGGACGATGCAGCCGTACAGCACCAGCCGGAACTCCATTCCGGACAGGGCGGGCAGCTCGGCGATGCCCTGGGCTACCTGGATGGTAAAGGGATTGATAAAGGCTCCCGCAAAGCCCGCCGCCGCGCCGCACAGCACAATGGCCGCGCCGGTCATGGAGTCGTAACCCATGGCGATGCACACGGAGATGAAGATGGGGATAAAGGGGATGGTCTCCTCTGCCATGCCGAACACCGCGCCGCAGATGGAAAAGAGGATGATTACCAGGGGGATAATCAGAAAAGAGGCGTTTTTCATGGACTTGACCAGCCGGCCAATGCCGGCGTCAATGGCCTTGGTGTCGGTGACCACTGCCATAGCGCCGCCCACAATAAAGATAAAGAAGATAATCTGGGCGGTCTCCTGCATCCCCCGGGGGACGGCGGTGAGAAACTGCATCAGGGACACCGGAGTGGGGTCTACACGGTGATAGGTGTCCGCGTCCACCACGGTACGGTCGCCTATCTCCGTCATGTCGTAGACGCCGGCGGGGATGATGTAGGTCAGAACACTGCAAACTAGGATAATGGCCAGCAGCAGGATGTACACGTGGGGTACTGCCAATTTAAATTTTTTCTCTTTCATATTGTTTCCCTCCTGAAACGAGAACACACAATTTGTTCCGCCCGCCTGCCGCAGGATGGAACGTGCTCTCATTATAGTACAGAGCGTCTCACTTGGCAAGGATAAAATGAAAATTTATACACTTTTATATACAGGCGTCTTATTCTGCCCTCTCCTTTGTTCATCTCTCTAAAAGGCAATATGTCCGGCTTTATTTTCAGTATTTTTCGTTTTCACCCTAGATTTTTGTTGAATTGCCCGTTGAATATTTGCACGAATGCGAATATTTATAAGCATTTTCCAAAAAACTCCCGGCTGGGCCGGTACGGAGATGCCTAAACGCCTTGCCAACAGGGCAAAAATATACTATAGTAATGGTAAACATTGCCGGCAGGCCGGCCAATCCAACACAAGGAGGAATTCTTATGCGGGAAATCGACTTCATGGAGCTGGGCGGCTTTCAGGCCGGACACGCCCACAATCTGGAGGCCGGAACAGGCTGCACAGTATTTTTGTTTGATGGGTGCGCTCCCGCCGGGGTAGACATCCGCGGAGGCGGGCCCGCCTCTCGAGAGACCCCCCTCCTGGACCCCCTGATGCACGCTCAGGGACTCCACGCCCTGCTGCTGTCCGGCGGCTCCGCCTTCGGCCTGGACGCGGCGGGAGGCGTGATGCGCTACCTGGAGCAGCGCGGGATCGGCGTTGCGGTAGGGGCCGCCCATGTGCCCCTGGTGTGTGAAAGCTGCATTTTCGACCTGAGCATTGGCCGGGGGGACGTGCGGCCCGACGGCGCCATGGCCTACGCCGCCTGCGAAAACGCCAGCCGCACCCCCCTCTCCAACGGCTGCGTGGGCGCCGGGGCCGGCGCCTCCGTGGGAAAGTACCGGGGGTGTGAATCCGCCATGAAGTCGGGCTTTGGCACCTGCGCCGTAGAGCTGGGTGGGCTGAAGGTGGGGGCCGCCGTGGTGGTCAACGCCCTGGGAGATATCTACGACCTGGACTCCGGCGCGCCCATCGCCGGAATGCGTACCCCCCAGGGCGACAGGCTGTGTTCCACCGAGGAGGCCATGTGGGAGGATGGGGCTAGAGCCCTCCCCCCCGGCAACACTACCATCGGCGCGGTGTTCACCAACGGCGCCTTCTCCAAAGCGGAGCTGAACAAAATCGCCTCTATGGCCCACAACGGCTACGCCCGCACCATCCGCCCGGTCCACACAACGGCGGACGGCGACGCCATCTACGCGCTGTCCGTGGGTCACGCCCCGGCGGAGCTGAACCTGGTGGGCACCCTGGCCGCCCATGTGATGGGCCGGGCAATAAACCGGGCGGTCACCAGCGCCCGCGCCATGTTCGGCCTGCCATGCGCCAGCGATCTTTTCCCCACGGATTCGTAGATTCTCTCATTGAAAACCGCCCCTTTTTATGGTACAATTCTGTTCAGACGTCCAGCAGCGGATGAGCTGCCCTACGGCACACAGCGAGGAGGAGAAGGCTTTGGAGCATCAGGACTACACGCCCGGCCAGGGCGCCGGCAGAGAGGAGACGGGCGACCGCTTCCAATGGGAAATTCACATGGCCGATATCCTCAGATCCCGTTTTAAAACCATGACCACTGTGGATCTGGACAGCGGCCGGTGCCAGCTTATGGACCTGAGCCGGCCCGCCGGCCCTGAGAACCCTCTGACTCTGGACTATGCGCACTGCATCCAGCAGACCGCCGCCAACGACGTCCACCCGGAGGATATGGAACAATTCCGGGACGTTCTCTCCCTGGAACATCTGCGGGAAAAGGCCCTGGCGCTTACCGAGGGCTGTGAGGAGGAGGTCTGCATCCACCGCCGCCCGGGCGAGCCAGTGCGCTGGACGGAGCTGCGGGTGATCTACAGCCATCGCGGCCGGCAGACAGCAGTCAATATCCTGGGCCAGGACATCACCAGCGAAAAGCGCCAGGAGGCCCTCCGGCAGCAGGCCATGGAGGACCGCTCCTATATCATCAGCAGCCTGAGCAGCCTGTTTTTCTCCACCTATTATATAGACTTGGAGCAGGACACCTTCCGCCCTGTCACCCAGCTGCGCCGGGTAAAGGACATTCTGGGCAGCGAGGTCAACTGCACCGCCGCTCTGCAGGTCTATGCCAACCACTTCATCCATCCCGACGACCGGGAGGAGTATCTCAGCGTCATGAATATGCAAAACCTTCGGCAGAGCCTGCGGTGGTGGAACCCCTATGTGGCGGTGGAGTACCGCAAACTGCCCGAAAGCCAAACCAACCGCCTGGAGTGGGTGCGGGCCACCGCGGTGCTGGCCCGCGCCGCCGGAGACGACGCTCCCAAAACCGCCGTCTATGTGGCCCAGGATATTTCTGACAGTAAGCATAAGGCTTGCAAGCCTTAATTGGGCCGGCCCGCCGGGAAAGGATGCGCTTTATGGAGAAAAATAAAATTTTGGTGATTGACGACAGCCCCGTCCAGGCGGAGTTTTTGTGCTCCGTGCTTCAGGACGACTACCAGGTCACCGTCTGCCACACGACCCAGGAAGGAGAGGAGGCCGCCAAAAGCGGCAAATACTCCCTGATCCTGCTGGACGTCGTTATGCCTGAAATAGACGGCTTTACCCTGCTCCAGAAACTAAAATCCACCAAACTCACTGAACATATTCCCGTCATTCTCCTCACCAGCCTGTCCGACATCCAGTATGAGGAGCGGGGGCTCCTGCTGGGGGCGGTGGACTACGTGGCCAAGCCCGTCAGCCCGGTTATCATCAAGGCCCGAGTCAACACCCATATCCAGCTCTACCAGTATCAAATGCGCTTTAAGGAACAGGCCCTGATAGACGAGCTGACCGGCGTGGCCAACCGGCGCCGCTACGAGGGGGAGAGCCTGTCCAAATGGCAGGAGGCAATCCGCTTCAGCCTGCCTTTTTCCGTGTGCATGATGGATATTGACAAGTTCAAGCTCTACAACGATACCTTCGGCCACCCCGCCGGAGATCAAGTGATCGCCTCGGTGGCACAGACGGTGTCCTCCCACTTCCGCCGGGCCACCGACCTCTTCGCCCGCTACGGCGGCGAGGAGTTTGTGGCCGTCTTTGTGGGCAACAAGGGCCAATCCGCCTTCCGCTTCTTACAGACCATCCGCCAGGCGGTGGAGGAACTGCACATTCCCCACAACTCCCCCGTCTCCCCCTGGGTCACCATCAGTGTGGGCGGCGTCAGCCTAGTGCCCAACGCGGGAGAGAGCTACGACACCTACCTGAAGCTGGCTGACACCATGCTCTACGACGCCAAGCGCTTTGGCCGCAACCAGGTGGTGTGGTACGACGAGGACAAAAACCAGCTGCGGGAGAAGTAAAAAGGGGGGAGGGACGGCATGCCCATTCAGATTGTCCGGAACGACATCACCAAAATGAAGGTAGACGCCATTGTCAACGCCGCCAATCGCACCCTGCTGGGCGGCGGAGGCGTGGATGGCTGCATCCACCGGGCGGCAGGACCCGAGCTGCTGGCCGAGTGCCGCACCTTGGGGGGCTGCGATACGGGGTGCGCCAAGCTCACCCGGGCCTACCGGCTGCCCTGCAAATACGTCATCCACACCGTAGGCCCCGTCTGGCGCGGGGGCGGCCGGGGAGAACGGGAACTGCTCTCCTCCTGCTACCGCGCCTGTCTGGAGCTGGCCCTGGCTCATCAGTGCGAGACGGTGGCCTTCCCCCTCATCTCCTCCGGCGTCTACGGCTACCCCAAGGACAAGGCCCTCCAGGTGGCCATGGAGGCCGTGGGGACCTTCCTGCTGGATCACGAGATGACGGTGTACCTCGTCATCTTCGACCGGGCCTCCTACCAGATCAGCACAAAGCTGTTTTCCGACCTCGCCGCTTATATCGACCAGAACTATGTGGACCAGCACACCGACTCATTTCTAGAGCAGCTCCGGTACAGCCAGGTAAGAGAAAAGGCGGCCCGCGCCCCCATGGCCGCCCCCATGCCCCAGACAGAGATTGGCCTGGAACAGGCCCTGAGCCGGCTGGACGAGGGCTTTTCCCAAACCCTGCTGCAGAAAATTGATGAGAGCGGCATGACCGACGCCCAGTGCTACAAAAAAGCCAACATCGACCGCAAGCTCTTCTCCAAAATCAGAAGCAACCCGGCCTACCGCCCCAGCAAGCCCACCGCCCTGGCTTTCGCCGTGGCCCTGGAGCTATCCCTGGAGGAGACCGACGAGCTGCTGCGCCGGGCGGGTCTGGCCCTGTCTCACGCCAACAAGTTCGATATCATCGTGGAGTACTTCATCTCCCGGGGCAGCTACGATATCTTTACCATCAACGAGGCCCTCTTCGCCTTTGACCAGCCCCTGCTGGGCGGCTGATTTGTCGCCCGTCAGGCGACCCTGAGCCAGGAAAAAACTTCTATACTATGATCGTAACCGGCAAGCTCCAGGGCTTGACAAACATCATACAGGAGGTTCTTTCTATGAAACAGGGTTTAACCGAGATCATCTTCATTCTGGACCGCAGCGGCTCTATGAGCGGGCTGGAGGCGGACACCATCGGCGGATTCAACTCTCTGCTGGAACAGCAGAAGAAGGAGCCGGGGGAGGCCCTTCTCTCCACCGTCCTATTCGACAACGAGTGCCAGGTCCTCCACGACCGGGTGGAGCTGTGTCAGGTGGCTCCCATGACCCAACGGGACTACTTTGTCCGGGGGTGCACCGCCCTGCTGGACGCGGTGGGCGGGGCCATCCACCACATCGGCAATGTCCACAAATACGCCCG
The DNA here is from genome assembly GCA_022798155.1 of Lawsonibacter sp. GTDB lineage: Bacteria > Bacillota > Clostridia > Oscillospirales > Oscillospiraceae > Lawsonibacter. The sequence goes on from JAAWLY010000001.1 coordinate 27,553, forward strand.
GCCCGAGGACGTGCCCCAGCGCACGCTGGTGGTCATCACCACCGACGGGATGGAGAACGCCAGCCACCGGTACACCCTCTCCCAGGTGAAGGAGATGGTCCGGCGGCAGCAGGAGAAATACGGTTGGGAGTTTCTCTTCCTGGGGGCCAACATCGACGCGGTGGAAACCGCCGGCAGCATGGGCATCGCCCCCCAGCGGGCGGCCAATTTCCACTGTGACGAAGAGGGCACCCAACTCAACTACCAGGTGCTCAGCGAAACCCTGTGCTCCGTCCGGGCCGGCGCGCCCCTGGCCGCAGGGTGGAAGAAGCGCATCGACCGGGATTTTAAGCATCGCAGATGAAAAACGGGCCCCGGCTTACGCCAGGGCTCTCCTGTCTTTCTTTACGCCGTGAGGGCCAGCTCCTCCATGGCCTCCCGCTCGTTGTCGGCAGAGAAGCAAAACCGCCCCGCCCAGTCGTAAACCTCTACGTGACCTCTCACCCAAATAATGTTGTAATCCATCGTGTCTTGCTCCTTTCCTGTATTGTGACTACAGTATACAAGAGAAACAGTCCTATAAACCGGACTTTTATTTGGCTCGAAGGAGGGCGCTTTATTGGACACTATCTTTTATACGGTCCGGGCCATCAACGGGGACTACGCCGACTTGGTCACCGACGACGGGAGGGAACACTCCATCACCATGTTCCTGCTCCCCGAGGGCACCACCCTGGGCAGCAGGCTGAAGCTGGAGAACTTTCAGTGGGAACTGGAGTAAAGGGCTTGCGTCCCATAGGTGTCTGTGTTATACTGCAGAAAGCAAATTCCTTGAAAAAGAAAGGAAGAGACACCATGGGAATTTTTGATTACCTCAGCACCTTCATCACACTGGTACCGGTTGTAATTATTGTCGTCCTGTTTGTAGTAAAGCGTGGGCAGTACAAAAACAAATCCAACGCCGGGGCGTTTTTCTTTGAGAACGGCAGCCTGGTGCTGAACACGGCAATCCCCACCCCCATCCCCTTTGAGAACATCGACCGCGTGGAGCTGTCCTATAGCTCCTGGGAGCTGGAAAACAGGCTGTCCTACAGCCTGGGGGTGGCGGTGTTCAAGAGGGACGGCAAAAAGAAGCGGGTGTACTACAAGGGCTACAAGACCTCCAAGCTGGCCACCCCCTATGACATGGAGTCCGCCCTGAAAGAACACGGCATCCCCTGCGTGATGGTGGAGAAATAAGGAAATCCCGGCCTTGCGACCGGGATTTCTTACGTTATGGGCGTTGAATATAAACCGTTATCTTGACGCTTTTTTGCTTGCAGTTGTCTATTACATATTTTGTCCCTCTGGACTCTCCATCCCAGAACACAATGACCTCATCGGCGCAGTCAATAATTTGAAGATTGCGTTTTAAGGGCGCACTGCGGCCATATTTCTCATATTCAGGCAGAAATTCGGTCAATTTCAGATGGTTCCTTTGCGCGTATTCTCTGGCACAGGCGTCGATTCCTTTCGCATCGCCTGAGACGATTTCCGTTACTTCCGCTGGCAGATATTTGTCCAGGTCTGATACTGTTAAATTTCTGGAGCCGATGACAGCAATTTTCATAGGACATCTCCCCAAAAGTATTCATCATAATTGCGTCATTATACCACCAATTTTGCTGTGACGCAATAACAACATTATAATTCAACTAAAATGATGCAATACTGACGAAGGAGAGACGCATATATGGATGATATACTTCTGAGATATACGCTTCGGGTCAATCGGAGGCTGTTTCAAAAATTTCGTTATATTGCCGAAGCGGAAGGGCGCTCTGCCAATAAGGAGATCGAGCAGTATCTGAAAAGACGGGTGGCGGTATACGAAAAGGAACACGGGGAGATTCCAGTTGAACCAGAATCATAACATAAAGCGGCACACGGTAGCTCCGTGTGCCGTTTTTCTGCCTGATGTAATTACTTGTTGCTCCTTCTCCAGATGTGCATCTTCTCGGCGTCCTGGATCAGCTGCTCCCGGAACTGGGGGGCGGCGATGGAGATGATAGCCTCGGCCCGCTCCCAGGTGGACAGGCCTTTCAGGTTAATCATGCCGTGCTCGGTGACCACATACTGCACGCAGGAACGGGGGTCAGTTGCGATGGAGCCGGGGGTGAGGGTGGGGACAATGCGGCTTTTCACGGTGCCGTCCCTGCCGGTGACGGTGGAGGACATACAGATAAAGCTCTTGCCCCCTTTGGACAGGTAGGCGCCCATGGCGAAGTCCAGCTGGCCGCCGGTGCCGGAGATGTGCTTGATGCCAGCGGACTCGGCGTTGACCTGGCCGAACAGGTCCATGTCGATGGCGTTGTTGATGGAGATGAAGTTGTCGATCTGGGCCATCACCCGCACGTCGTTGGTGTAGTCTACCGGGGCGGCCATCACGTCGGGGTTGCGGTTGACGTAGTCGTAGAGCTTCTGGGTGCCGGCGGCAAAGGCGAACACCTGCCGGCCCCTGTCCACCGCCTTGTGCCGGCCGGTGATCTTGCCGGCGGCGGCCATGTCCACAAAGCCGTCCACATACATCTCGGTATGTACCGACAAATCCTTCAGGTCGGATTGGGCGATCATAGCGCCGATGGTGTTGGGCATACCGCCGATGCCCAGCTGGAGGCAGGCCCCGTTGGGGATCTGGGGGACCACCAGGTTGGCCACCGCCCGGTCCACGTCGGTAGCGGCTCCGCCCCCGCCCAGCTGAGCCATCGGGGGATTTTCACCCTCTACCACATAGGTCACGTCCTGGATATTGATTTCGGTGCCGGTCAGGCCAAAGACCCAGGGCATGTTCTGGTTGACCTCTACAATAATGCACTTGGCCCGGGCCATGATGTCGGCCAGATGGGAGGCGGCCAGACCGAAGTTGAAATTGCCGTGGGCATCCATGGGGGTGGTCTGGACCATCACCACGTCCACCGGGTCCAGGTTCTCCCGGTAGAACCGGGGCAGCTCAGAGTAGCGCATCGGGCCGAAGTAGCCCATCCCCTTGGCGATGACCTTGCGGTCGATGCCGCTGCAGTGCCAGGAGTGCCAGGTGAAGTGATCGCCTGCGTCGTCGGCCTTGGCGATTTCAGGCATCCACATGGTGACGCCGCCCCGCACCTTTACGTCGGTCAGCTCGTCCTTCCGGCCGGCCAGGGCCTTGTCCAGGGCCACAGGGTGGTTGGTGCACCAGGTGTAGTCCACCCAGTCCCCCGACTTGACCACCTTGACGGCCTCGGCGGCGGTGGTCAGCTTCTGCTGGTAAAGGGCTTGATAATCCATGATGTTTTCCTCCTATTGATGTATCGATGTATCTTTATGTAGGGGCGGACATTGTCCGCCCCTACATACCGTGGCAGGTCATCGTCCGATGTCCAGGTAGTAGGGCTTCATCAGGCTGGGCTGCTCGGTGGAGTCCTTGGGCTGGTTCTTCCGCGGGGGTTCCGGGGGCATTCGGTAATCCCGGCGGGGGGGCTTGGGGCTCCCTTTCTTCTTGGACTGCTGGGGGGCAGCCTTTTTCGGGGGCTCCTGTTTGGCGGGCTTTTGGCCCTTCTTGGCTTTAGGCTGTTCCGGCTTGGACTGTCTGGTCTTTTGGGGCCCCTCCGGTTTTGCCCGCTTTTTCTTCTGCTCTGGCTGTTTCTTCTGGGCCTTCTCCCCACCCTTGGGCAGGATGGAGGACAGCAGCGACCGCTTGGGGGCCAGCAGACGGGCGGTGGCGTCCATAATGGTATCGCTGTCCAGAGGGTTAGGCCGGTAAAATTCAGTGTTGGGCATAGCGTCGCCGGTGTCCATCAGGGTGCCGGGACGCACCCCACGCTTGGGGGCGGCTGGAGGTGTGGGCAGGTAGTCGGGCTCTTCCTCCGCAGGGGCGGCGTCCACAGGGGCGGCGGGCCGGAGGATGACCTCCTCCGGCAGGCCGGCGCCTTTCTTTTTCCGGCGGCGCTTCTTTTTGGCGGGGGTTTCAGCGGGGACGGACTCCTCGCGCGCGGCCTCCTTCTGCCTGAGTGCCTGTTCGGCCAGCCGCTTGGCCTCCTCCCGCTGGCGGCGCAGCTCCCGGGCAGCGGTCCTGGCCTCCTGGTCCTCCTCGTTGATGATTTTGCCATTTTTGTCCCGCTTGGGGGCCTCGAAAATCTGCATAGGGTAGGGGTGGCCCTCCACCAGGGGCACCTTTTTGCCAATGAGCTTCTCAATGTCTTTCAGCAAGGGCTTCTCCCCGAAGTCGCAGAAGGCGATGGCCTCCCCCCCTCTGCCCGCCCGACCGGTGCGGCCGATGCGGTGGACATAGGTTTCAGGCACCTCGGGCAGGTTGTAGTTGAACACATGGGACAGCTCCTCGATATCCAGCCCCCGGGCAGCGATGTCGGTGGCCACCAGGCAGCGGACCCGTCCCGCCTTGAAGTCGGCCAGCGCCTGCTGGCGGGCGGTCTGGCTCTTGTTGCCGTGGATGGCGGCGGCGGAGATGCCCGCCTTGGCCAGGTCCCGGGCCACCTTGTTGGCTCCGTGTTTGGTGCGGGTGAACACCAGGGCATTTTTTGCCCGCTTCTTCTCCATCAGATGGGCCAGCAGATTGGTCTTGTTCCCCTTGTCCACCAGGTAGACGCTCTGGCGGATCACCTCCACCGGGGAGGAGATGGGGTCCACCGCCACCTT
>JAAWLY010000002.1 GCA_022798155.1 Lawsonibacter sp.
CACGCCGTTGCGGAAATCGCTGGCAGAAATCATTGGCATAGGAATCATCCTCCATTATATAAACTGTATGATATGCTTAGCTGACTTATTTTACCCTATTTTTTCTCCCTTTGCAAGGGGTTTGACAGAAAAAGTTAACCGTCCGGACAATGCCTGAAACTCAGTGTGGCATTGCACCGGAGTACAACAAATAAAAAGTCAGCGAACAGGAATAACCTGTCCGCCGTGAACGAAATCAAATGAACAGCAACGAATATGCCAGCGTGCCGATACCGGCTAATATATATGCGATTCTCAGTCCCAATGAATATTTTGCACCTGGGTTTTTATCCAAAAATCCGGGTAGCTTTATTTTATTGCAGACAATACCAAATATAATAAAACCTGCTCCAAGGATCAAAGTCAGGTACTGCCAATTGTCACTTAAAAAACCTTCTATCTGCTCCATTACGCATCCATCCAGTAAGTAGAGCAGTACTCGTTCAGCTTTTCATAGTCAAACATATAATTCACATCCATGAGATACTTTTCCATCATCGCCACAGAAGTAATCAGCTGCAGATCTATTTTGCCATCCTCGAATTGCCCATTCCTTAATGAGAACAGGCTTGTTTTCTTGTCCTGAACCATTTCTGAATCAGTCTTCCTACAAGAGATAGGTTCCTCAATCCATCCCCATTTCGGGTCTACCGGAATGAAAATAATTTCAGGAACATTGTCCGAATCTACTCCATAGCCGATAATCCAGTTGAAATATGTATAGACTGTTTTCGTTATTTTTTTCTTTGTTGTCATCTTCCATACAACAGCCGTTTGATAGTCTTTTCCCGTTTTTTCTTTAAACACTTCCGATACTTTTTTCATGTTTTCCTCTTGCTTTGCGGTTAATTTCCCTTGCAGCGGTTTCAAGATATTTCCGAATAAGCCCATGATTTTTCGCACCTTTCTTTTTTACATTTTAATACAAAAAGGCGTTCCTTGCCGCACAGTTTCCCGCAGGCACAAGAACGCCAATTTTGACAATGTGAATTTGAGTACAACAGAGCCCGATGCTACATAATCATAGCACCGCTCCGCTTGCTTGCTTGCTTGCTTGCTTGCTTGCTTGCTTGCTTGCTTGCTTGCTTGCTTGCTTGCTTGCTTGCTTGCTTTAGGGTGGCACAGATTGTCATCTTTGTCAAGCCCCTTGCCTCAAAATTTTGCAAGAATATAAATAATTATAGCAAAATTTGGTCTGCTGCGCAAGAGGTGAAATGGATTCAGGATCAAATTATTTCGTCCACAGCCTGGGCGGCTTAGCGTAGAAATCACCCCGGTCCTCCCGGATGAGCAGCAGGCTGCCCTTTTCCATCGACACGGCGGCGGGCTCCCCAAAAGCTGGTTGCTCGTCTCCCAGGGGGGAAGCCGCCGGTGAGGGTGCAGTCGATGAGGGAATTTCAGGCCGGAATGTCACAGCCACAGCACCACATGATACATCATGACGAAGTGGGCGATGCTGCCCAGGAGGATGAAGACGTGGAAGATCTCGTGGCAGCCGAAGCGGGGGTTGTTCCGACCCGGCCACTTGGCGGCGTAGAGCACCCCGCCCGCGGTGTACAGCAGTCCCCCGGCCAGCAGCCAGAAGAAGCCGTTGGCGGGCAGGGCCCGGTAGATGGGCACGATGGCGAAGATGGCCAGCCAGCCCATAAACAGGTAGATAGCGCTGGTGAGCCACCGGGGTATGGCCAGCCTGGCGATGGTGAGCACTGTCCCGGCCACGGCCAGGGTCCAGACGGCAATCACAAGAGGGATGCCCCCCGCCTCCCGCAGGACGGTGAGGCACAGGGGGGTGTAGCTGCCGGCGATGAGCAGGTAGATGGAGCAGTGGTCGTACTTCCGCAGGGCCAGCCGGCCGGGGACGGACACGTTCAGGCAGTGGTACAGGGTGCTGGCGGTGTACAGGCAGACCATGGACAGGCCGTAGACGGCGAACAGCCCAAAGAGCAGCCATTTCCCCAAAACTGCAGACTGAATCAGCAGGGCGGCGGTGCCGGTGACGGCCAGCACGGCCCCAAGGCCGTGGGTAATGGCCGACCAGGGCCGCAGGCCGTCGTAGGGGTCCCGGACTTCCGTCCGGCGGCGGGGCCGCGGGAGCTCCAGCGGTGTGGATACCGTTATTGTATTGGTGCGCATGAGACACACTCCTTTCTAAAATGTTCTGTTTTTATTAGTATAGCCCAAACGCGGAAAATAATCAATATAAATTATGACCAAATATAATTTTTAATATTATATAATATGGTACAAATAACAAGCCCCCCCGAACAGGGAGGCTTGCAAAATCAAAGGTTGTTAAGCTGGCAGAGAATCACCGCCATCTCTGCGCGGGTAACGCTACTGCCGCCGTTAAATCGACCGAACTCATCGCCGCCGACTATACCAGCCCGATACCACTTGTAGACCACCGCGCCATAGGGATCACCTTCGGCCAAATCGGGAATCGAGGCAATTTCTTTTACCGGAATCATGCGGCTGGCCGGGACGGCCTTGTCCAGGATGGCCGCCATCTCAAACCGGCTGGCCAGCCCGGTCAGGCCGGACGGGGTCAGCTGGTTCGGGGCGATGATGCCGCTGTTCAGGCAATACTGGTAGTAGGGCATATACCAGGCCCCGCCGATCTGGGGCACAGAGCCGCCGCCGGTGCGGCTGTGGAGCTGGTAGGCCAGCACCAGCGTCTCGGCGAGGCTCAGTTCCCTGCCGGGGGAGAAGAGGTCCTCACTGACGCCGGTCATCAGGCCCGCGGCCACCGCCTTCTCCACATAGGGCCGGAACCAATCCGTCTCTTTCACGTCGCTGAAGGAGGGGATGACCGGCGGCGCCACCAGTCCGGGGTTGGAGGGGCCCCGGTCCACAGCGGCCTGGTAGGCGGCCCCATCCTCTTTAAAATAGAAGGTCTTCCAAAAGGTCCAGTCGTACTTGGGGAACGACATGGCGGCATACAGCTTAAAAATAACATCGCCGCCCTGGCTGTCGTACCAGTCGAAGGGCAAGGTAAAGCTTGCCGACTCCCCCGCCCTCAGCGTAAGGATTTGTGCCTCATCCTGAAAGGCCTCCGGGTCAAAGGCTCTGTCCACATTCAGATAGACATTTCCGGCCCGCTGAACCGCTCCGTATACGCCGTCATCCGCCGGTTCATACTCCAGAAGGTAGAGGTGCAAAACTGTACCGTCGTCCGCCGCGCCCGTATGGCCCACGGTGAACTCCGTATCCCGGGTTACCGCGTAGTACCCCGGCACGGTGTCGTCTTCGCCCTGCTTGGTCCACGGCTTGTCCACCGCCAGATCGTCAAAGGTCAGGTCCCCGATCTTTGCGGTAACTGCAATGTTCTTTACCCCTTCTTCCGCTGGTATCGGCGCTTCCTCCGCGGCGAAGGCCGGGAAGGTAAGCCCCAGACACAGCGCCAGTGTCAGGGACAGCAGTTTCTTTTTCATACGTTTCTTCCTCTCGTTGTGTCATGAAGGGCGGCTTGGCGCCGCGCAGATATGGATTATATTACCTGATTTTCCTTGAAATTGCAAGAGGTTTTAACGCCCGCAGATCTGCGCCCCAATGAAAAAACAGCGCCGGGATAACCCGGCGCTGTTTTTCTGGTTTTTAGCCCTGGGAGATCGCGCCCATGGGGCAGGTGCCAGCGCAGGAGCCGCAATCAATGCAGGCGCCGGCGTCGATGACGTACTGGGAGTCGCCCTGAGAGATGGCGCCCACGGGGCAGCCGTCAGCGCAGGAACCGCAGCTGATGCAAGCATCGCTAATAACATAGGCCATAGTATGTACACCTCCATTAAAATGGTACTCCCTATTCTACCACAAATTTTTAAAAATGCAATGTTTATTTTTGGAGAAGACAAGCCTTTTTTCTCCCTGGCTAAATCTTGCAAAAAACGGGCATGATGGTAAATAGCTTTCATTCTGAGGTGATAATACATGGCAGAAAGCCAATTCACATCCACCGCCCTGGGGGCCATCCGGCTGGCCCAGCAGAACGCCGCCCGTCTGGGCCACAGCTATGTGGGCAGCGAACATCTGCTGTTGGGCCTGGCTGGCCAGGAGTTCAGCCCCGCCTCTATGGCGCTTCGCCGGGCCGGGGCGGACAGCCAGGCCCTGCGCTCCGCCATTGCCCAGCGGGTGGGGACGGGGGTGCCGGCCAAGTCCAGCTTTCAGGGGCTTACCCCCAACTGCTGCCTGGCCATCCAGGGGGCGGTGGAGGAGAGCCGCCGGCTGGGCCAGCGGGCGGTAAATTCCGAGCATCTGCTGCTGGGCCTGCTGCGCACCAAAGGCAGCAGCGCTTTCCGCCTGCTGGCCCACTGCGGGGTGGACGGGGAAAACCTGTACCGCTCCGTCTCCGCCTCCCTGGGCGGCGAGGAGCCCCCTCTCCCCAAGCCCCGGTCCCGGGAGCCGGAGGCCCGCTCCAATGGCGACACCCGCCAGCTGGACCAGTGCGCCCGGGACATGACCCGCATGGCCGCCGAGGGCCGGCTGGATCCGGTCATCGGCCGGAAGGAAGAGCTGGAGCGGGTCATCCAGATTCTCTCCCGCCGCACCAAGAACAATCCCGCCCTCATCGGCGAGCCGGGGGTGGGCAAAACCGCCGTGGTGGAGGGGCTGGCCATCGCCATCGCCGACGGCACCGCCCCCCAGCATCTGCTGGGCAAGCGGCTGTATGCCCTGGACCTGTCCGCCATGGTGGCGGGCACCAAGTATCGGGGGGAGTTTGAAGAGAAGCTGAAGCACGTCCTCAATGAGGTCCGCCGGGCGGGGAACATCATCCTCTTTATTGACGAGCTGCACACCATCGTAGGGGCGGGCAGCGCCGAGGGGGCCATTGACGCCGCCAACATCCTCAAGCCCGCCCTCTCCCGGGGGGAGCTGCAAATGATTGGGGCCACCACCATCGACGAGTACCGCAAGTATATCGAGAAGGACGCCGCCCTGGAGCGGCGCTTTCAGCCCATCACTGTGAAGGAGCCCACCCGGGGGGAGACGCTGGAGATTTTGCAGGGCCTCCGGGGCCGGTACGAGGCCCACCACCATCTCATCATCTCCGACAGCGCCCTGGAGGCGGCGGTGGACCTGTCCTGCCGATACCTGCCCCAGCGCTTCCTCCCCGACAAGGCCATCGACCTGGTGGACGAGGCCGCTGCCCAGGCCCGACTGTCCGGCAAGGCCCTGCCCCCGGAGCTGCAGCGGCTGGAGGGGCGGGTGTCCCAGGCCGGCCGCCAGCTGGCTGACGCGGTCCGCCGCCAGGACTTTGAGCAGGCGGCCATCCTGCGCAACGTAGAGCGGGACTTCCGCCGGGAGCTGGACGGCGAGCGGCAGCGGTGGCAGTCGGGCGAAGGGCCCTTTGCCGTGGAGCCCCGCCACATCCAGGCGGTGCTGTCTCAGTGGACGGGGGTGCCCATCTGTGACCCGGACGAGGCGGACAAACGGGCCCTGGCCGGCCTGGACCAGGCTCTGCGCCGCCACATCCTGGGCCAGGACAGGGCGGTGGACACCGTCACCCGGGCCATCCGCCGGGGCAGGCTGGGGCTGAAGGACCCCCGCCGGCCAGTGGGCTGTTTTCTCCTGCTGGGGCCCAGCGGGGTGGGCAAGACCCAGCTGTGCCGCTCCCTGGCCGCCGCTCTCTTCGGCAGTGAGGAGGCCCTGCTCCGCTTCGATATGTCCGAGTATATGGAGGCCCACACCGTCTCCCGCCTCCTTGGCTCGCCCCCGGGCTACGTGGGCCACGAGGAGGGGGGCCAACTCACCGAGCGGGTACGGCGGCACCCCTGGTCGGTGGTACTGCTGGACGAGCTGGAGAAGGCCCACCGCGACATCTGGTCCATCCTCCTCCAGGTGATGGAGGAGGGGGTGCTCACCGACGCCCAGGGCCGGAAAACTGACTTCCGCAACACTGTGCTGGTGATGACCTCCAATCTGGGGGCCCAGCGCTTTGCCAAGGGGCGCAGGCTGGGCTTCGCCGCCGGCGGGGAGGCGGAGCGGGAGGAGCTGGAGCGGGCGGTGCTGTCCGACGCGGGAAACACCTTCGCCCCGGAGTTTCTCAACCGGCTGGACGCCACCCTGGTCTTTCATCCCCTGGACAAAGACACCCTCAGCGCCATCACCCGCCAACTGCTGGACGAGACCGGGAAGCGGCTGGACAAGCTGGGGGTGTCTATGGAGGTGGAGGAGGGGGCGGTATCCCTGCTGGCCCGCCGGGGCAGCGACCGGGAGTACGGCGCCCGGCCCCTCCGCCGGGCCATCGCCTCCCTGGTGGAGGACCCCGCCGCCGACCTGATGCTCTCCGGCCGGCTGAAGCAGGGGGACGCCATCAAGGTAGTCGCCCTGGGGGACGAGGTCAAGGTGAAGCTGATATAAAAGGCCGCTGCCCTTTTATGCTATCGCTCCCAGGGCGGGATAGGGTCGAACAGGACCCACTCGTGGTCGATGAGCACCACCAGACCTATATCTGTCATGGCGTACCGGGTGGTCAGGCCGCGGTCGAAGTTGGTCTGGCCGTCCTCCTCCGGCTGGGTGTCGGTGTAGGACGTGACCGTCTGGATGATACTGGGATCGGGCTCTCCAGGAACGGGGGTGTCGGTGGACCAGTAGAGGAGGCCGTCCACCATGATGGCGGCGCAGAAGTCGTGCTCAGCGGGTCCCCCCGCGCTGGAAGGGACATCAAAGCCGCCGGAGCTGTCGGGTTCCGCGTCCGGGGCCTGGGGGGAATCGGTTCCGCAGTTGAGATCCTCGCCCGATGGCGGGAGGGCCTCCATATCCGCCGGACCGGTGCCTTGGCTCGCGCCGTTGCTGGCGGCCGGACGACTGGCAGCGCCGCCGTTCATGCTGCTGCCCCCGCCCATCTGGAGGTGGGCCACCCCGTAGCCGATGGTAACCACCACCGCCAGGCAGGCCGCCAGGCTGATCCATGGGCGGTAGTCGATCTGCCGCCTGGGGTGGCTGTACTCCTCCGCCTCCCGGATCAGCTCGTCGTCCAACAGGCCTATGGCGTCTATCAGATGCTCCCTGGTCATACCGCCACCCCCTCCTTCTCCAGCTCCAGCCGCAGCTTGTTTCTCATCCGGTGGAGCTTCGACTTTACTTGTCCCACGCTCATCCCAAACCGGTCCGCCAGGTCATTCAGCGGTTCCAAGTGGAAGTACCGCCGGACAAACAGGGCCCGGTCCTCCTGGGACTGCCGGCGGAGGAAGGCGGAGATCAGGGCTGCCGTCTCTCCGGCCTCCAGATTTTCGTCGGGGGTACGTCGGTCGGGCAGGCACTCCTCCAGCTCATGGAGGGCCACCTCCACCTGACTGCCGCCCCGCTTGGCCGCTTTGTTTCGCCGCCACCGGTCCAGGGACAGATTCCGGGTCAGCTTGCCAAAAAAAGCGGACAAAATCCCAGGCCGCTGGGGCGGCATGGCGTTCCAGGCCCGGAGCCAGGTGTCGTTGACGCACTCCTCCGCGTCCTCCTCCTGGTCCAGGATACGCCGGGCGATGGTGTGGCAGTATGGGCCATATTTTTGCTCGCTCTCCACAATGGCCTGCTGGGACCGGGCCCAGTACAGGTCGATGATGGCTGTGTCTTCCATGGGTGGGGCCTCCTTTTCTCTCTAACGGCAATCCGTGTGTAGGGGCGCATATCATGCGCCCGTGCTAGCATTGACTTTGGAGGCGGGCGGATAAGATCCACCCCCACTTATTAGACGCAAAAACCGCGCCGCAGGTTTCCCTCCGGCGCGGTTTTTTTGAATCTTTTATGCCAGCGGCTCAAAGTCGGAGGCAGGGTGCTTGCACAGGGGGCAGATATAGTCGGCGGGCAGCTCATCCCCTTCGTAGACATAGCCGCACACCTTACACACCCACCGCTTCTTCTCGCTGGGGGCGGCGGAAGCGGCAGGCTTGGGCTTGATGTGTGCCTGATAGTAGGTATATGTGGCGCTGGGAGCGGAGGAGATCACACCGCCGTCCAGCACGTCGGCCAGGAACAGGGTGTGGCTGCCCAGGTCGGTGGCGGATACCACCTTGCAGCTCAGCCAGGCGTTGGCACCCTGGGTGACATAGCGGATGCCGTCCGCGTCCTTTCCGGTGTGCTCCTCAAAGCCGGCGAACTTGTCCACATCCCGGCCGGACTGGAAGCCGAAGCGCTGGAACAGGTCAAATTTTGCCTCCTCCGACAGGATGGAGACGGTGAACCGGCCCGTCTCTTTCACCATGTCGTGGGTGTAGTTGCTCTTGTTTACGGCAATGACGATGCGGTTGGGGTCGGTGGTCACCTGGATGGCGGTGTTGGTGATGCAGCCGTTGTCCTTGTCCCCCTGGCGGGCGGACAGCACAAACAGGCCGTAGCTCAGGGCGTACATAACCTTGTTGTCCATGGAATTCCCTCCTGATTTGGTTGTGGATTGGTGTGGGGTTAGTCTACCATAGTTTGTCCCAAAAGTCCACTGGCCAACCGGAAAAATTTTCTGGTTGACATTGTAGACCAGCTGTGATACAATAGGTCTACAAAGTAGACCAGAGGAGGTTTTCCCTGTGGAAGAAATCAACCTGACCAACAGCGAGTGGTATGTGCTGGACTGCCTGTGGGAGAAATCCCCCATGACGGTGATGGAGCTGGTGGGGGCACTGGGGGAGCGGCTGGGGTGGGCCAAGAGCACCACCATCACCACCCTGCGGCGGATGGAGAACAAGGGGCTGGTGCTGTGCACCGTGGAGGGCCGGAGCAAGCACTATACCCCGGCGGTCCGGCGGGACAACGCCGTCCGGGGGGAGACCCGCTCCTTCCTGGACAAGGTCTACCGGGGGAGCGTGGGGCTGATGGTGTCCGCCCTGGCCCAGGACAAGGCCCTGTCCAGGGCGGAGATCGACGAGCTATATGAGATTTTGCGCAGAGCGGAGGAGGGAGAGACATGAAATGGCTGATTCAGTGGGCCGTCACGTCCTCGGCCTTGATTCTGATTGTGCTGGCGGTGCAGTTCCTGTTTCGGAAAAAGCTGTCCGCCCGGCTGAAATACGCCCTGTGGGGGGTAGTCCTGCTGCGGCTGCTCTTCCCGCTCCAGTTTGAGGCACTGCCCACCCAGGTCTATGACGCCTTTCCTGTGGTAGCCTCCAACCTGGCAAGGCCCCTGGAAAAGCGCCTGGAGGAGGAGAACGAGCGGCTGAGCGTAAGTTATGTCGCCTTGATCCCCTCGGAGCTGGTTACCTGGGAGGAGATCCAGAAGGGGGACGACGTCTATCTCACGGTTCCCCTCCCCTACGACCATGCGCCTCTGCCCGAGCATATTCAGGTGAACGAGGATGAGGTTATCTACCAGACAGTCCGGACAGGCGACCGCAACATGGACGATAGGCTGTTGAGACTGTGGCAGGCGGGGGCGGCGGTGACAGGCACAGCCGTTCTCCTGTCCAACCTTCTCTTTTCCCGGCGGCTGAAACGGCGGCGGCAGGAGCTGAATGGGGTGGACGCTCCCATCCCCGTCTATGTGGCGGAGGGCCTGCCCTCCCCCTGCCTGTTCGGGATACTGCGGCCCGCCGTCTATGTGACGCCGGAGGCGGCGGAAAACCCGAACGCTCTGCGCCATGTCCTGGCCCACGAGCTGACCCACTACGCCCACAGGGACCACATCTGGTCTTTGCTCCGGTGTCTGGCCCTGGCGCTGCACTGGTATAGCCCTCTGGTATGGCTGGCGGTGGTCCTGTCCAAGCGGGACGGCGAGCTGGCCTGCGACGAGGGGGCGGTGGCCCGGCTGGGGGAGGGGGAGCGCATCCCCTACGGGCGTACGTTAGTAGACATGGTGGCGGCGCGGTCTTTGCGCCCGGTTGACCTGCTGTCCTGCTCCACCGCCATGACTGGGGGCGGCAAGTCGGTCAAACAGCGGGTGTCCGCCCTGGTGAAGAAGCCCGAGACGGTGAAAACCGCCCTCTTCACCGTTGTCGCCCTGGTGGCCCTGGCGTCGGTGTTCGTCTTTGCCGGGCGGGGGGAGCCGGTTCGGAACTTATACGGTCCGTACCGGTATCAGGTAAGCCATACCCAGGCGGTTCAGTACTCCCCATCCCCCCTCTCCAGCCAGCTCTACCCCGCCCCCATCACCGACCCCGACCTGCTGGAGAAGGCCCTGGAGATTTTGGACTCAGCCGCCGACCTGCTGAATACCCCCGAGGAACTGGGGCTTGATCTGTCTGAAGCCCCCTTCACCTCACCCCGCGTCACCCTGCTGGAGAACCCGGACGGCAGAACAAGCGGGCACACCTATCTGCTGTACACCGTCCACGCCGTCAACAGGGACTGGTGCTTGCTGGTCACACCCGCTGAAATGGGCGCGGAGTCCTACCATGTGGCAGGGACACTGGACGTCTCCGCCCCGGGGGGCCTGGAACTGCTGGCCCGGCAGCAGCGAGGGCGGGGTGAAAAGGTGATAACACCCAGCGTCACACCCGAGCTGGAGGAGTTTTTCACGCAATTGGAAGCTGCCCAATCCATCTATGTAGGCCAGCCTATGATCTCCAGCGCCGCGCCCCCCGGCGCCATCACCGACCCCGACCTGCTGGCTCTGGCCCGGGAGCGGCTGTCCCGCTTCGGCCCCCCGGAGGAGGGGGACTCCCTCCCCGACCCCAAAAAGCTGATGACCGCCAGCAAACTGACCCTGTCCGACGGCACAGCGGAGACAATCTACTCCCTGGTCATGTGGAACGGCTACACCTGGCTGATTTTTGGGGACGCCTTCCAGGAATACGCCAGCCTGGAGGAGGGGGATCTGGAGTACGGCCCCATCTTCCGCTCGGCGGACAAGACCAATATGGAGTCCACCCTGGCCCGGTACGCCCAGTTGCAGCAGGAGCGGAACCAGGACCCCAACTCCCCCGTCCCCATGACCCGGGAGGAGCTGAGTCATTATACCCCGGAGGGAATTTGGGAGGCCCGCGGCTACCGGCTCCAGGGGTGGGACGGCGACCTGAACGGCGCGGAGTTCCACTATGGCTATGCTTCCCTGACCCGGATTCAGCTTTTGTATATGGGAGACGAGGCCCACGAGGGTGTCTGGATACTGGAACTGCTCCCGCCCGGACTCAGTTCCCACTCCTCCGGCTATACCGTCCTGGCCGACCAGCCGGTCAGAGTGTACCGTGCGGAACAAAACCAGGGAGTGTCCCCCGGCTATGACGGTATGGACATTGTCGGGTTTGCCGCCTTCCTGAGAACGGAGGACATCGCCTCAATCACCGCCGGGGACTATGAGCCGGGGCAGGCCATCGGCCTGGAGGAGCTGGACCTCCCCGTCCTGAAGGAACAGCTCACCCAGTCCCTGTACCACCAGTTTATCGAGGAGTACAACGAGGAGAAGTACGGGCAGTACGTCATCAATATTGCGGTGAAGCACGGAGACGCGAAAACCTACGACGGGAGCGAACTGCCGGAGGAAGCCTGGCGGCTCACCCTCTCCGTCGGCGAGGAGAAGGACGCGGTCTGTCTGCGGCATAAAGTCTTTGCCGCCAACAATGATCCGGAGTACGTTCTTGTCCGCAGCCCGGAGCTGTACCGCACCCTTCGGAATATCTTTGATTGAGGGGAGGCCGTAACCGTCTTTGTAGGGACGCTTCACGAAGCGTCCGCAGCGCTGAAGCCGATTTCCAAAACGGACGCATCGTGATGCGTCCCTACAGAGCATTCTGGGCAGCCTTTCCCGCTGCGGCGGGGACGGGGACGTTTAAACGGTTGACATTTTCCTCCTTTGGGGATATGCTAGGGATACGGAATGTTCAACCACTGTATCCACAAACTGGAGGATTTATCTATGTGCGGTTTTACCGGCTTCACCACCCGCTCCGTGCCCCCGGACCGGGCCGTTTTAAAGGCCATGGGCGACACCATCCGCCACCGGGGCCCGGACGACGAGGGCTACTACACCGATGCGCACTGCGGCATCGCCCACCGGCGGCTGTCCATCCTGGACCTGAGCAGCAACGGCCACCAGCCCATGGTCAGCCCCGACGGGCGGTATATCATCGCCTACAACGGCGAGAGCTACAACTTCCAGGACCTGAAAAAAGAGCTGGCCGCCGCCGGCCACAGCTTTGGCACCACCTGCGACACTGAGGTGGTCCTCCACGGTTATATGGAGTGGGGCCCGGAGGTCACCAAAAAGCTGCGGGGCATGTTTGCCTTTGTCATCTGGGACAAGGAGCGGCAGGAGCTGTACGGTGCCCGGGACCCCTTCGGCATCAAGCCCTTCTACTACGCCGCCATGGGCGACCTGTTCTTCTTCGGCTCGGAGTGCAAGAGCTTTCTGCCCCACCCCGGCTTTAAAAAGGAGCTGAACCGGGAGGCCCTGAAGTTCTACCTGACCTTCCAATACTCCGCCCTGAACGAGTCCTTTTTTAAAAATGTCTACCGCCTTCTCCCCGGCCACCAGCTGCTGTGGAAAAATGGGGTGGTGGAGCTGTCCTCTTACACCTCCTTCTCCTTCGCCCCGGACAACACCCCCCTGGACAAGCGGGCTGAGCACATCCGAGAGGTGGTCAGCGAGTCGGTGGAGGCCCACCAGATCGCCGACGTGGAGGTGGGGGCCTTCCTGTCCGGCGGCATCGACTCCAGCTTTATCACCGCCCTGTCCCGGCCGGACAAGACCTACTCCGTGGGCTTTGACCGGAAGGGCTTTAATGAGACCCACGAGGCCCAGGAGCTGTGCAAGGAGCTGGGGCTGAAAAACATCTCCAAGATCATCACCGAGGAGGACTTCTTCGGGGCCCTGCCCGCCATCCAGTACTACGCCGATGAGCCTAACGCCAACCTGTCCACCGTGCCGCTGTACTTCCTGTCCCAGCTGGCGGCAAAGGATGTGAAGGTGGTGCTCTCCGGCGAGGGGGCCGACGAGCTCTTCGGCGGCTATATGAGCTACCACACCACCCCCGCCTACGAGGCCTACCGCAAGCTGCCCCAGGGGCTGCGCCGGGCGGTGAGCAAGTGGGCCGCCAAGCGCCCCCCCTTCAAGGGCCGGGGCCACCTGATCGAGGGGGGCCAGAGGGTGGAGGAGATGTTCGTGGGTCAGGCTTTCATCTTCAATAACGACGAGGCCGAGCGGGTGCTCAAGCCCGCCTACCGCAGCCCTCTCACCTGGCGTGACATCACCGCCCCCTACTTTGAAGCGATAGCGGACGTCGACGACCTGACCAAGAAGCAATACCTGGACCTGCACCTGTGGCAGCCCCTGGACATTCTCCGCAAGGCCGACCGGATGACCATGGCCCACTCTCTGGAGCTTCGGGTGCCCTATCTGGACCGTGAGGTGTGGAAGGCGGCCCGGGCGGTACCCAGCAGGCAGAAGATGCGGGGCAAAAACCTCACCAAATACCCCCTGCGGCTGGCCGCCGTCCCCCTGCTCCCCGACGACTGGATCAAGCGGGAGAAGAAGGGCTTCCCCGTCCCCTTTATCGCCTGGCTGCGCCAGGAGAAGTACTACAACTGGGCCAGGGAGCTGATCTCTCAGGATTACGTGAAGGAATTTTTCGACGTGCCCTGCCTGCTGGACCTGCTGGAGCAGCACTACTCCGGCAAGGCGAAGACCCACCGCAAGCTGTACACCGTGCTCTCCTTCCTGATCTGGTATCAGGTCTACTTCCCAGAAAAGTGCGGCGTGGAGCCCTTCCAGCCCAACCCCTGACCCATCTCATCCCCCGGCCCGTGCCGGGGGATTTTATATTTTTGGCCACATTTGTCAGGCTTTACCGGTGTTTTGTCGTTTTTGTCCACTTTTCCTGCGTTAATATCCCGCTTTTCTTCTGTTTCGTCCCGTTAAAAAGCTGTTAATTTTGTTGTTTTCTCGACAAAAAGCAAGTATCATGTATCGGTAAAATCAGAAAAGGCAGGGTTCCCTATGAGTCTTCGCGTCGGCATCGACATCGGTTCCACCACTGTCAAGGTGGTGGTGCTGGACGAACAAAATAAACTGCTCTTCCGCTCCTACGAGCGCCATTTCTCCAAAACCCGGGAGCGGGCCCTGGAGACGTTGGCCTCCATCCGGGACATGCTCTCGGGCCAGGACATCAAGGCCACCATCACCGGCTCCGCCGGCCTGGGGGTGGCCACCGCCGCGGGCATCGACTTTGTCCAGGAGGTGTACGCCACCGCCGCCGCGGTGAACACCTACATCCCAGACACCGACGCGGTCATCGAGCTGGGGGGCGAGGACGCCAAGATCATCTTCTTTGGCGGGGCGCTGGAGGAGCGGATGAACGGCTCCTGCGCCGGGGGCACCGGGGCCTTTATCGACCAGATGGCCACCCTGATGAATGTATCCGTCAAAGAGCTGGACGAGCTGAGTCTGAAGCACGTGAAAATTTACCCCATCGCCTCCCGGTGCGGCGTCTTTGCTAAGAGCGACATCCAGCCCATCCTGAACCAAGGCGGCCGGAAGGAGGACGTAGCCGCCTCTATCTTCCAGGCGGTGGTGGACCAGACGGTGGCCGGCCTGACCCAGGGCCGGGAGCTGAAGGGAAAGATCGTCTTTCTGGGCGGGCCGCTGCACTTCCTGATGGGCCTGCGCCAGCGGTTCGTGGAGACATTGAAGCTGGACGGCAACCACGCCGTTTTCCCCCAGGACGGGGACTGCTTTGCCGCCATGGGGGCCGCCCTGTGCGCCACCGACTACTCCCCCGCCCCCTTTGAGACGCTGATGAAAAAGCTGGAGGACAGCGCCGCCGCCACCACGGTGGTGGACACCATGCCCCCCCTGTTTACCAGCGAGGAGGAGTACGACGTCTTCTCCGCCCGGCACAACGCCAGCCGCCCCCCGGAGGCGGACATCGGTACATATACCGGCCCGGCCTATCTGGGGCTGGACGCCGGCTCCACCACCACCAAAATGGTGCTCATCGCCCCCGACGGCGGGCTGCTGTACACCTATTACCACTCCAACCTGGGCAACCCGGTGGCCATCGTGTTGGAGCAGCTGAAGGAGATTTACAAGCTGTGCGGCGACCGGATCGTGATAAAGGGCGCCGCCGTCACCGGCTACGGCGAGGATCTGATTAAAAACGCCTTCTCCTGCGACCTGGGCCTGGTGGAAACTATGGCCCACTACAAGGCCGCCGCCCACTTTGAGCCCTCGGTGGACTTCATCATCGACATCGGCGGCCAGGACATGAAGTGCTTCAAGATCCGCAACGGCGCTGTGGACTCCATCATGCTCAACGAGGCCTGCTCCTCGGGCTGCGGCTCCTTTATCGAGACTTTCGCTAGGGCTCTGGGCTACGAGATCGCCGACTTTGCCAAGTTGGGCCTGTTCACCCAGAAGCCGGTCAACCTGGGCTCCCGGTGCACGGTATTTATGAACTCCAGCGTCAAACAGGCCCAGAAGGACGGGGCCAGTGTGGAGGATATCTCCGCCGGGCTGTCCATCTCCATTGTGAAAAACGCCATTTACAAGGTGATCCGGGCCGCCTCCGCCGACGATTTGGGCCGGCATATCGTGGTCCAGGGGGGCACCTTCCACAACGACGCGGTGCTCCGGGCCTTTGAGCAAGAGATCGGCCGGGAGGTCACCCGCCCGGTGATTGCCGGGATGATGGGGGCCTTTGGGGCCGCCCTGGCCGCCCGTGACTTGGGGCTGGAGCAGTCCGCCCTGCTGTCCCGGGAAGCGCTGGAGCACTTTACCCACACCGCCAAGCCCGCCACCTGCGGGCTGTGCACCAACCACTGTTCCCTAACGGTGAACTCCTTCGACGGCGGGCGGCGGTTTGTGTCCGGCAACCGGTGCTCCCGCCCCTTGGGAGAGGAGCCCCACCGCCAGCCCGACCTGATGCGGTATAAATACACAGCCCTCCGCGCCCTCCAGGGCAAGGGGCAGGGGAACGGCTCCCGGGGAAAAATCGGCATCCCCTTCGGGCTGAATATGTACGAAAACCTCCCCTTCTGGTTCGAGCTGTTCACCAGGCTGAATTTCGAGGTCGTCCTCTCCCCCGAGTCCTCCCGAAAGCTCTACCTGAAGGGCCAGCGCACCATTCCCTCTGACACGGTGTGCTACCCCGCAAAGCTCCTCCACGGCCATGTGGAGGCCCTGGTGGAGGCGGGGGTGGACGCTATCTGGTACCCCTGTATGTCCTACAACAACGACGAGGGCATCGGCGACAACCACTACAACTGCCCCGTGGTGGCCTATTACCCCGAGCTGCTCTCCGCCAACGTCCCTGCCCTGAAACAGACCCGATTCCTGGACCCCTACGTGGGCCTGTGGCGGCACAAGGACTTTGAAAAGCGCTTTGCCGCCATGATGCTGGAGCAGTTCTCCATCCCCAAAAAGGAGACCAAGGCTGCCGCTGAAGAGGCATACCGGGCCTATGAGGCCTATGTCCACGACGTGCAGGAGACAGGCCGGCAATACATCGAAAAGGCCCGGGCCGAGGGGCGCAGTATCATCGTGGCCTGCGGCCGGCCCTACCACATCGACCCGGAGATCAATCACGGCATCAACGACCTGATTACCTCTTTCGGTCTGGTGCTGGTCACCGAGGACGCTCTCAGCTACCTGGAGGGCTACGCCCCCCGGAAGGTGCTCAATCAGTGGACTTTCCAGAGCCGGATGTATAACGCCGCCCGATATGTGTGTACCCAGCCCGACATGCAGGTGGTGCAGCTGGTCAGCTTTGGCTGCGGCACCGACGCCATCACCACCGATGAGATGCGTGCCATCCTGGAGGAGGGCGGCAAGCTGTATACCCAGCTGAAAATCGACGACATCAGCAACCTGGGGGCGGTGAAGATCCGCATCCGCTCGCTGATCGCCGCCATCGAGGCCAGGAAAAAATCGTAGGGGCGCATATTATGCGCCCGCCATTTTCAGAAACGTCTTCATAATAACGCGGGCGGATGATATCCGCCCCTACAGAATCGGCATATATCCACGAAAGGAGTTCCCACCATGGCAAAATTGGTCTATGACGACACCGGCCGTCTCCTGTTCACCAAGGAGATGAAGGCGGAGTACACCCTTCTCATGCCCCAGATGCTCCCCGTCCACTTTGGCATGATGAAAAAGCTGCTGGAGTGCGAGGGCTACAAGGTGGATATGCTCACCACCAACCACCGGGGCATTGTGGACGAGGGTCTGAAATACGTCCATAACGACACCTGCTACCCCGCCCTGCTGGTCATCGGCCAGCTCATCGACGCGGTGAAGCACGGGGGCTACGCCCCCCACAAGGTGGGGCTGCTCATCACCCAGACCGGCGGCGGCTGTCGGGCCAGCAACTACATCCATCTGCTGCGCAAGGCCCTGGAAAAGGCGGACATGGCCTACATCCCCGTGGTGTCGGTCAACCTGTCCGGGCTGGAGAAAAACCCCGGCTTTTCCCTGACTCTGCCCTTCATCCGCAAGGCGGTGTACGCCATGATGTACGGCGACATTATCGTCAACGTGGCCAACCAGGTCCGGCCCTACGAGGTGGAGGCGGGAGCCAGCGACGTCATGATCGACCGCTGGTCCCAGCGGCTGGTAGACGGCTTCCAGGCGGGCAAGGGCATGAGCCGTAAGCAGATGCGCGCTAACTTCAACGCCATCTGTTCCGACTTTGCCGCCATCCCCATGGCGGGGGAGCCCAAGATCCGGGTAGGGGTCGTGGGGGAAATCTATGTAAAGTTCGCCCCTTTGGGCAACAACAACCTGGAAAAGTTCCTCCTCTCTGAGGGGGTGGAGCCGGTGGTCCCCGGGCTGACCGACTTTATCATTTTCAAGATCTACAACCGGGTAGCCGATGTGGAGCTGTACGGCGGCCACTGGATCAAGAAATTCGGCTGTAAGGTGTTTATGAAGTACATCGAGGCCTGCCAGCGGGACATGATCGCCGCTCTGGGGCACTCCGGCCGCTTCCGCGCCCCCGGTACCTTCCAGGACCTGCACCGCATGGTCCAGGGCTACCTGGGAGACGGCAACAAAATGGGGGAGGGTTGGCTGCTCACCGCCGAGATGCTGGAGCTCATCCACTCGGGAACCAACAACATCGTCTGCACCCAGCCCTTCGGCTGCCTGCCCAACCATATCGTGGGCAAGGGGATGATCCGCAAGCTGAAAGACGACTACCCCTACAGCAACATCGTGGCCATCGACTACGACCCAGGCGCCACCCGTATCAACCAGGAAAACCGCATCAAGCTGATGCTGGCCAACGCCAAGGGCCTGACCCATCAGGAGGGCGCCCGCCCCACAGCGGACGCCCAGCCCGAGCCGGAGCCCCGGCTGGCCCACGCCAATGTCTAGGGCTTGTTTGAAAAATGTCAAAACATCCAATCGGCGGGCCTTTCGCCGCTGTGCATTCTTCCATTTTTCAAACGGCGCCTAATCCATCCTGCCAGCGCCCGGTATCTTCTCACTACGACATAAAAACCGCCCCACCAATTGGTGGGGTGGTTTTTTAGCCCTATATTCACATCAGCTTGACGGTATAGTAAACGAACAGAGCAAACATCCACGCCACCATCACATAGATCAGGTAGTAGGACACCATACCGCCGAGCAGCATGGCCACAGCAATAGCCGCTATGCTGGCCGCACAGGTGGCCAGCAGCACCGTGTAATTGGTCTTTTGGGGCAGGAAGGAGATACCGCCGGGCAGAACGCCGTCGTTCTTCTTCATCAAAAGCGCCGCCGCCGCTACCAGTGCGATGGCCGCCAGAAGCAACACCACCTCCAGCACCGTATTGGTGCTGCTGCGCACAAACCACAACGCCAGAATAGACATTCCACAGGCGCTGGCTGCCAGGAAAAACTCCCGCTGGTAGATATAGTACACCAGCGCCAGCACCGCCCAGGCCGCCACCAGCCAGAACAGCATGGACAGGCCGGGCCCCTGGAACTTGATGATTACATGGGAACACACGCTGACCGCGGCCAAAACGATGGTCACAATCAGGGGCAGGGCAAATTTCTTATGCTGCTTGAGCTGCCAGCCCGTCCAAACCAGTCCCAATATGGTGGCGATGGGCATCGTCTTGCGCAGGAACCTGAGGATATTATCCAGCGCGAGAGTAATGTCGATCTCACTCATATAGAAATTGATATAGTAGCGATTGACAAGCACCAGCAGAGCTTCCAATACAACCGCTCCTACCACCCATAGCAGGCCGCGCTGCAGCGCGATATCCTCTTGACGGCGGCGTTCTTCTCTCTGTTTCTTATCCATGCGTCTTCATTCTCCTTGCTGCGGGCCGCCATGGCCCGGTTGAGTATTCTAAATGACATCCGTATATCCAGACATTTTATTATTGTACCAGATGACGGTTTTTTTTGCAAGACTTAAAACGGGAAAAGTATCCAAATTTCCAAAACAACTTTCAAACTTCTTCCTGATGGATGCACGAAAAGGTCGAAGCCGCCCGCCTTGCCAGCCACACATCGGGGGGGGAAAATCATAAAATAGCAGAGGGGTGGATTCCCCAATGTCCCCAAAGAAAGGAGGCTGGATATGGATTTTCTGCAAAAGCGGCTGTCCCGGCTGCTCACCGTAAAAAGTCTTGTCACCTTGATGCTCACCCTGGTCTTTGCCTTTCTGGCTCTGCGGGGAGCCATCGACCAGGACTTTATGACCATATATGCCGTGATCATCTCCTTCTACTTCGGCACCCAGAGTCCGGAGGTCAAGGAAGAAAATAAATCCTGATTGCCAAGCCCGCCCCCACCGGGCGGGTTTTTCAGTGCTGGACGAAGGCGGCGATGAGCCGGACGCAGGCCTGGGCATCCTGGAGGTCGGCGGTCTCCGCCGGGGTGTGGATATACCGGCAGGGGATAGAGACGCCTCCGGTCTTTACCCCCAGGCGGGTGGTGTGGATGGCCCCGGCATCGGTGCCGCCCCCCCGCATGATGTCCCGCTGGACAAGGATGTCCTCCGTCTTGGCCAGCTCCTCCAGCCTTGCGACGATCTCGGGGTGGCAGATGATGGAGGAGTCCATCACCTTGATGGCCGCCCCATTGCCCAGCTGGGCGGTGCCGCTTTTTTCTGAGCCGGGGGTGTCGTTCACGTCGGTAACATCCACAGCGATGCCAACATCCGGTTCCACCCACCAGGCGGCGGTGCGCGCTCCCCGCAGGCCCACCTCCTCCTGGACGGTGAAAACCATCCACAGGTCACAGGAGGGCCGCTCGATCCGCTCCAAGGCGCACAGCAGCACGGCGCAGGCAATGCGGTCGTCCAGATAGGGCCCCATCACCCGCCCCCCGCGGGTCCGGATGGACCGGTCGTAGACGGCGGTGTCCCCCACCCGAACCAGCTTCCTGGCCGCTTCTTCATTCTCCGCGCCGATGTCGATGAAGCACTCGTCCAGTTTCAGCTTGCCGAAATCGGCCTTCTCCTCGGGGGCGAATACCCCCTGGACGCCGTTCTTAAACCGGACCGCGCTGTAGGCCGCCTCCTTGGGGGCGATGCCCCCCAGCCTGCCCACCCGGAGGAAGCCCTCCTTCTCGATGTGGGTGACGATGAAGCCGATACTGTCCATGTGGGCGGCGAACATTACCCGGGGGCCCTCCCCCTTTTTGCGGACGATGAGATTGCCCAGGGTGTCGGTGAAGATTTCGTCGGCGAAGGGCCGGACCAGCTCCTCAATTTTCGCCCGGACGTCCTCTTCATCCCCCGAGGGGCCGTGGGCGGCGTTCAGGATTTTCAGTGTTTTTAACAGTTCCATAATTCCTCCTGTGTGCGATTGCAGGGACGCATCATGATGCGTCCGTTTTTGGATGCTGGATTGGGGCGGACACTTCGTGAAGCGTCCCTACATCCGTGCCATCTCCTCCAGGAACAGCCGGGTCAGTCTCAGCATGTTTTCAAAGTCGGCAACACTCCCCACGCTGGCGGGGGCGTGGAGATACCGCACGGCGGCGGACATGGCGGCCACCCGGACCCCCGCCTTGGTGCGCTGGATGGTGCGGGCGTCGTTGCCTCCGGCGATATACTCCTTGGTCTGCCAGGGGATGCCGTTCTCTTCACTTAGACGGCGTAACGTCTCAAAAAGTTCCCGGTCATAGATGGTAGCGCCGTCCATATAGGAGATCACCGGCCCCTTGCCAGGGGCGCACACCCGGCGATGGCCCTCCACCCCGGGCAGGTCGGCGGCGGTGGTGGTCTCCAGCACCAGGGCGATCTCCGGAGTGACAGAAAATGCCGCACCGAAGGCCCCCCGGGTGCCTACCTCCTCCTGGGCGGTGAAGGCAAAGGTCACGTCCAGGGGCAGCTCCTCCTCCAGCAGCTTGAGCATCACGGCACAGCCCACCCGGTCGTCGATGGCCTTGGCCTTGAACAGGCCGTCGCCAAACTCCTCGGGCTTACACACAAACGCGCCGCAGTCTCCCCATTCCACCAGCTTTTCGGCGGATTCCCTATCCTTTGCGCCGATGTCGATATAGAGAGACTCGGTTTTCGGAGCTTTCTTCCGCTCCTCCTTCGTGGTCAGGTGGATTGCCTTCAGGCCGATGACCCCGGGGACCTGATTCGGTCCAATGACCACTGGCTTGCCGATGGCCACCCGGCGGTCCACCCCGCCCACAAAATCAAATTTCAAAAATCCCTCGCCGGTAATGCGGGTGACGATGATCCCCACCTCGTCCATGTGGGCAGCTAGCATCAGCTTATTTCCGGTGGTTTTTTTGCCCTTTTTGAAGATGATCAGATTTCCCATGACGTCGGTGTGGACGTGGACAGAGGGGGCAGCCTTCCTTGCCTGGTTGGCAAGATACCAGCGCATTTCGTCCTCCTCTCCGGATACGCCGTTGAGCAGGCACAGCTCTTTCAAGGTGTTCAGCATGGTTTGTCCTCCTCTCCGCAACGTTCCACAAAGGCAGCCAGCAGCTTTGCGGTGTCCTCCAGGTCCTTTTTGCTCACAACCTCCACAGGAGTGTGCATATACCGCTCCGGAATGGACAGCACCGCCGTGGC
This sequence comes from Lawsonibacter sp., assembly GCA_022798155.1. Taxonomy (GTDB): domain Bacteria; phylum Bacillota; class Clostridia; order Oscillospirales; family Oscillospiraceae; genus Lawsonibacter. Next base: position 21,930 of record JAAWLY010000002.1, read on the forward strand.
CACCCCCTCCCGGCTGACCTGGATGGGCCAGGCGTTGGTGCCGCTGGAGCCGGACATGACCTCAATCTGGGCGGGCATGTCCAGCCGCTTCGCCAGGGCTTTCAGGGAACCAGACATGGACTTGGCGCAGTTGGGCCCCACGCCGATGACCGGGCCGCCCCCCAGCTGAAACGTCTCATTTTTGGAGGCGTCCGGGCTGTCCCCGTGGGTGACGTCCACCGCCACACACATCGCAGGGGCAAGTTCATAGGCGGCGGTGACGGCCCCGGTGGAGTGGGTCTCCTCCTGGGTGGAGCCCAGGACGTACAGGTCTACATCCAGCTCTTTTCCTTGCAGCCGCTCCAGCACGTCCAGCAGGACGGCAAAGCCGCAGCGGTCGTCCAGGGCCTTGCCGCACAGCAGGTGCTCCCCCAGGGGGGCGCAGCCACCCCGGTAGGTGGCGGGAGTACCGATGGGGATGCGCTTCTCCGCCTCCTCTTGGGGCAGTCCCACATCTATATAAAGGTCCTTGATGGGCAGGGACTTGTCCATGTCCTCCGCCGTCTGGACGTGGGGGGGCAGGCAGGCCACCACCCCATGGACGGGCGGGTCGGTGAGGATGGTCACCTCCCGGTCGGGAAGCATCCGGGGGTCCACACCCCCCAGAGGGGCGAAGCGGAGAAAGCCCTCCTCGTGGCCGGTGACGATCAGGCCGATCTCGTCCAGGTGGGCATCCAGCAGCAGCCTGGGGGCGTTCTCCCGGTCGCACCGGCGCACCCCCACCACGCTACCCGGGCAGGTGAAATACACTTGGTCTACCAGGGGCCGCAGCAGCTCCGCCGCCGCCGCCGTCACCCGCTCCTCAAACCCGCTGGGCCCCGGCAGGGCGCACAGCCGGGCCAGCATTTCCTCGTAGTTCAAATCTGAATCCCTCCGTTCAGCAATAGCTTGCCAGATTATCCCTATTTTAATCCAAAATCGGGGAAGACGCAAGCCTCATCTGTCGTTTGCCGCACCCCCAAAAGCCTCCTTCGGCGAATGATACAGCTTCTTAATAAAATGCGGATTACTCCAATGACCGCCGTATCAAGGCAAAGCTGAAGGGCTTGCCGCCTGCGCTTCACAGACAACAAGCCCTTTCGGCTGCTTGAACAATTTTTAGCGATAATTTTTGTCCTACTTTTGGGAGCAGTTTACATACGGGCCGCTCTTTTGTATCCAACCGACGAACACGGCCCGGGGGATATCCCCGGGCCGCGCGGTCTCTGCTTACTGTTCCTCGTCCAGATTGTAATTTTCGCCAAACTGCAAATCGCTCACCGAAACCTCCGGCTCCTTGGGGGGCTCGGCGGGAACCAGCATGGTGCTGCTGCCATCCAGGCGGCCGTTCTCCACTACCAGAGAGGCGGTGGCCACATCGCCGTGGATGCCGCCCGTCCGCTCCAGGCACAGGTGCTCCCGGGCGGTAACGCTGCCCTGGATATCTCCAGCCACCCGCACAATATCGGCGGTCACGGGGCCCTGGATCAGCCCGGTGGTGGCCACGGTGACGCTGCCTTTCAGGTCAATTTCGCCCTCCAGGCGGCCCTCTACCTGCACGGCGCCCTCGCCCCGGATAACGCCGGTGAAGGTGATCCCCTTGGCAATGATGGTATTGTTGTGCGCCTTGGGCAGGGTGGGCAGGGAGTCGAAGGGCTCCTCAAAGGTCTCCCCGTCAAAGGGGGTAGGATTGACTGGTTCCTGTTTGACTGGTCCTCCAAATAAACCCATAACAGATCGCTCCTTTGTTATTTCATTTACTGGATACTATGCCAAGCTTCAGAAGTAACGGTTATTATAGCAAAAATTATCTCTCTTCGCAAGTGGAAAAAGGAAATGAGATGAGAAAAATTTGTCTCTCTGTGCAAAACACCTAAAAGCACGGCGGCAGGAGAAAAAGAGAATGACAAAACGGTAAAATTAGAGTATAATAAGACATTATCATTGGATCGAAGGAGGAACTATCTATGGCGCAATCTCCTCAGCTGTTGAATCAGACCGCTCCCTCTTCCAGCCTGACCCTTCCCCACTCCATCCATCTGGTACCCCTGGATCAGATTGCCGGCTTTGATGTCCGCCCCGGATTTTACGACATCAACGGAGCCACCGCCATCCCCGGCGGCGTAAACTTCACCGTCCACTCCCACAGCGCCACCTCCATCGAGCTGCTGCTGTTTCACCGGACCGAGGACGAGCCCTTTGCCGTCCTCCCCTTCCCCCAGCACTACCGCATCGGCAATGTGTACTCCATGATCGTGTTCAAGCTGAACATTGAGGAGTTTGAATATGCCTACCGGGCAGATGGCCCCTACGACCCCAGGAAGGGCCTGATCTTCGACCGGACCCGCTATCTGCTGGACCCCTACGCCAAGGCGGTCACCGGCCAGAGCCAGTGGGGGGCCACCTCCCCCCGGGGCCAGCACTATAAGGCTCGGGTGGTAAAGGACGACTTTGACTGGCGAGACAGCCAGCAGCCCCTGATTCCCATGGAGGACCTGGTGATCTACGAGCTCCACGTCCGGGGTTTCACCAAAGACACCTCCTCCGGCACGGCCCACCCGGGCACCTTCGCCGGCCTGCGGGAGAAAATCCCCTACCTGGAGTCCCTGGGGGTCAACGCGGTGGAGCTGATGCCCATTTTTGAGTTTGACGAGATGCAGGACTACCGCCAATATAACGGCAATACCCTGTATAACTACTGGGGCTACAGCACCGTCAGCTTTTTCTCCCCCAACACCAGCTACGCCGCCTCCACTGAGTACAACCGGGAAGGCAACGAGCTGAAGGAGCTGATTCAGGCTTTCCACCAGCGGGGGATCGAGGTCTACCTGGACGTGGTATTCAACCACACCGCCGAGGGGGACGAGCGGGGCCCCTTCTTCTCCTTCAAGGGCTTCGACAACAACATCTATTATCTGCTCACCCCCGACGGCCACTACTACAATTTCAGCGGCTGCGGCAACACCATGAACTGCAACCACCCCATCGTCCGGCAGATGATTTTGGACTGCCTGCGCTACTGGGCCACCACCTACCGGGTGGACGGCTTCCGCTTTGATCTGGCCTCCATCCTGGGCCGCAGCGAGGACGGCTCCCCCATGGGCACGCCTCCCCTGCTCCAGTCCCTGGCCTTCGACCCCATCCTGGGCAACGCGAAGCTCATCGCCGAGGCCTGGGACGCCGGCGGGCTATACCAGGTGGGCACCTTCCCCTCCTGGAACCGCTGGGCGGAGTGGAACGGCCGCTATCGGGACGACATCCGCCGCTACCTGAAGGGAGACGCCGGCCTTGCCCAGGGGGCGGCCCTGCGCATCGCCGGCTCGCTGGATATGTACGGCTCCCGGGGCGGCTCCAACGCCTCTGTCAACTTTATCACCTGTCACGACGGCTTTACCCTGTGGGACCTGTACTCCTACAATGACAAGCACAACGAGCCCAACGGCTGGAACTGCACCGACGGGGCCAACGACAACAACAGCTGGAACTGCGGCGCGGAGGGAGACACGGAGGACCCGGCGGTGAACGAACTGCGCCGCCGGATGTGCCGCAATGCCTTCGCTCTGCTGATGTGCAGCCGGGGGGTGCCCATGTTCCTGGCGGGGGACGAGTTCTGCAACACCCAGTTCGGCAACAACAACGCCTACTGTCAGGATAACCTCATCTCCTGGCTGGACTGGAACCGGCTGGAGGAGAACCGGGATATGTTCCAGTTCTTCCAGTATATGATCCGCTTCCGCAAGGAGCACCGGGTGGTGCGCGCCTCTACCGGTGACGGCGCCCACGGTTTTCCAGAGGTCAGCTTCCACGGCGTGGACCCCTGGCGCGACCGCCCCTTTGACCAGCAGGACCGCTATGTGGGGGTCATGTTCTCCGGCTGGGAGCGGGACTCCGGAACCCAGATTGTCTATGTGGCCTCCAACGCCTGGTGGGAGAACCTGGAGGTCCGCCTGCCCCAGCTCCCCGCCACCATGTATTGGGAGAAGGCGGTAGACACCTGGCAGGCGGAACAGTCCCCCGCCCCCATCTCCGGCAATCAGGTTACCATCCGGGGCCGGAGCGTGATGGTCTTTGTGGCAAGGTAAGCGTCTGTATGAAAATCCCAAACGCCCGCGCCTTCCGGCGCGGGCGTAAAAAATTTCTCCTTTTCCGCAACCGGCGGGGTTTTTTGTCGGGTAGAGCGGTGTAAGCGCTTATATGGCAGAGAGGAGGCCCGGACATGGAGGACCATGAGATTGTGGCGCTGTACTGGAATCGGGACGAGGAGGCCATTGCCCAGACCCAGCGGCAGTACGGGGGCTATCTGTACAAAATCGCCTGGCAGGTGCTGGCCGGCCGGCCGGACAGCGAGGAGATTGTCAACGACACCTACCTCAAGGCTTGGAACTCCATCCCGCCCCACCGCCCCGGGGTGCTGCGCACCTACCTGGGCAAAATCACCCGGCAGCTGTCCATCGACCGCCTGCGGGGCCGGGGCCGGGAGAAGCGGCGTGGGTCGGAGTACGCCCTGTCCCTGTCTGAGCTGGAGGAGTGCGTCTCCGCCGGGGACACCACCCAGGAACAGGTAGACCTGCGCCTTCTGGCGGAGTCCATCGAGGATTTCCTCGCCACCCTGCCCCCGGAGTCCCGGACCGCCTTTGTGGGGCGCTACTACTACCTGGACCCCATCCGGGACATCGCGGGCTATCAGGGCATGAGCCAGTCCAAGGTGAAAAGCCTGCTGTACCGTACCCGGCAGGGTCTGAGACACCATTTGGAGCAGGAGGGATTTTTCCTGTGAGGACAGATTCAGAACAGGAGGGAGCTTTTATGAAACCGGAACACATCAGCGACGCGTTAAATCAGCTCAGCGACGAGATTATTGAGGAGACCGACCAGATCCGGGACCGAAAAAAGAAACCCAGGCGGTACATCTGGGCGGCGGCCTGCCTGGGCCTGGTCATCGCCGGGGCGGCAATCCTGCCCAAGGTCCTGTCCGGGGCGGGACAGACGGCCCCCGACGGCCTGCCCCTGCTGGAGATCAGCATGGAGAGCGGCGGCATGGGCTTCGAGGGCCTTATCTATTACGACTTCTCCGAGATGGAAAACGGCAACCCCTGGCACGAGGGCATGGAGCTGACCACCCTGCCCGTCTTTCAGAACAATTCCTACAGCCCCGCGGGTATCCCCCACGGCCTGCCCCAGGGGGAGATGGAGGAACGGATCCATGCCGCCGCAGAGGCCCTGGGGGTAGAGATTACCCGCCTGGAGCAGGATGTGGAGGGCAATACCGGCAGCGATGTCCCCCCGGGCACCATCACCCGGATCACCGGTTATGCCGGTGGGGTGGAGATCGAGGCGGAGGCAAACGGCACCGTCACCGTGGATTTCGACACAAAAACCCAGGATGGCCTCCCCCTGCCGGAGGAGTACCGTTTTGAATACTGCGACCTGAGCGACCAGGAGGCGGCGGCGGTGCTGGACTACCTCATCGGACAGTACGCCTCTCTGCTGAACTTCAAACAGCCCCAACAGGCTATCTTCCGGGATCGAAACATCTACGGGGAGCTGGGGGTGGACTACCTGGTGTATGACGCCGCCGGGGACGACGTGGAGGATTTGCTCAACTACTCCTTCCGTCAGGCGAACTTTGCCCCCAACGGCGAGGGGAACCTGATGCTCATCCGGCTCTATGACGACCTAACTTGTACGGAAAAGCTGGGGGACTACCCCCTTATCTCCCTGGAGGAGGCCCGCCAGGCCCTGCTGGCGGGGCAGTATATTACCACCGTGCCCTACGACTTCCCCGGAGCGGACAAGGTGTACGGCGGGGAGCTGGTCTACCGGGGGAGCCCGACGGAACAGTTTTTTATCCCCTACTACCGCTTCTATGTAGACGTCTCCCACGAGTTCCCCAACTGGGACGGCACCGAGCTGAAAAATTTCGGCGCTTACTACGTCCCAGCGGTGGAGCACCAGTACCTGAAGCCCGGCTGGCAGTGGGACGGGTCCTTCAACTAAAATTTTCGCCCCCACCGGCATATTCCGGTGGGGGCGTCCGCTTAAAACGACTGGAGCAAACACAAAATCAGCCCGTAGATCACGCTGGTGCTGATGCCGAACACCAGCACCGGCCCGGCCACGGTGAACAGCTTGGCCGCCGTGCCGGTGACCAGGCCCTCGCTTTTGAACTCCAGGGCGGGGGACACCATGGCGTTGGCAAAGCCGGTGATAGGCACCAGGGTGCCCGCCCCCGCCCGCTTGGCCAGCTTGTCAAAGATACCCAGCCCGGTGAGCAGGGCGGCAGCAAAAATCAGGGTCACCGAGGTGGCCGTTCCCGCCTGTTCCTTGTCCAGACCGTAGCTCTGATACAAGTTGGTCAGCCCCTGGCCGATGGTGCAGATGATCCCCCCTACCAAAAAGGCCCAGAGGATATTCTTCCCCATGGGCGAAGGCTGGGACCGCTCGTTGACCAGCTTGCCATAGTCCTGATTGGTCATACATCTCACTCCTTTTACGGATTTTGCATAGGTTCTCCCGTTGGGAAAAAATTATGCGTCTCCGTATGAAACGGCCTGTTTGTGCATAAGTTGTACCGGAAGGAGTGAGAGAATTGTTCTACCCGAAACGACAGCTGATTATCACCTGGATTGCCACACTGCTGGCGGGCTTTGTCCTCCATTTTGTGTACGAGTGGTGCCCCAACGCCGTCACCGCTCTGTTCTCTCCCATCAACGAGAGTCTTTGGGAACATATCAAGCTGATCTTCTGGCCCTTTCTGGGGGCGGCCCTCATCCTGAACCGGGACCGGCCCGGAGGCGTCCGCCCCTGGCTGCTGGTACTGCCCCTGCTGTGCGCCCTCACTCTGGTCCTGGGCTGGGTGTATCATGTGACTCTGGGCGGCGAGGCCATGTGGGTGGATATCGCCCTCTACGTTTTGGTGATGACTCTGGGCTTCTGGCTGGCCACCCGGTTTTCCGGCCCCTTCAAAGGGGTGAAATGGCTGCTGCCCATCCTGGCGGCCGCTGTTCTGGCCGCGCTCATCGGCTGGTTTACCCTCTACCCCCCGGAGGGGCTGCTCTTCCGGGATCTGGCCGCCGTAGGCTCCTGGCTGCCTTTGCCCTGTTAGAGCCTGTTTAAAAAATGTCAACATGCCCAATCGGCGGGCCTTTCGCCCCCCATGCTTCCCCAGTTTTTCTTGAAATCCACCCAGGATTCGGCGAAAAATTGTGTTTGCCTGGAGCCGAAATCCCTCGCCGCTGTACATTCTTCCATTTTTCAAACGGCGTCTAAGCTGCTTTTTCTTGAAACAAAAAAGCGCTTTCCCTGTTTTCCTCTCCCCTTTTCTGCTATACTGAAAGGGGAGGGGATTTTTATGCTCGTTTATGGCGCAAAGGGTCTAACCGCCCGGAGCCAGGCCCGCGGCCTGCTGGCCCTGGCGGTCCGGGAGGTCTGGGGGCTGTCCCCACTGCCGGAGATCGCCCGGGGGCCCCATGGCAAACCCTTTTTCCCGGAGCGGGAGGACCTGCACTTCAACCTGTCCCACAGCGGAGACCTGGCACTGTGCGCTCTGGACGCCGCTCCGGTCGGGGGGGACATCCAGCTGGTAAAGCAGTGGCGGCCCTCCCTGCCCCGGCGGGTATGTTCCGGGGGGGAGCTGGCCTGGCTGGAGGGACAGCCGGAGCTGTGGCCCGCCTTCACCCTGCTTTGGGCCTTGAAGGAGGCCCGGGCCAAGGAGAGCGGCCAGGGTCTGACGCAATCCATCCGGGACATCCAGGTCCCCTTTCCGGAGGAGGGCCCCGTCCTCTTTGACGGGCTGTGGTTTCAGACCTGGTCCGGCCCCGGCTGGGCGGCGGCGGTGTGCGGACACTCCAAGCCCCCGGAAAAAATTTTTGAAAAGGTGCTTGACATTCCCACCGTGTGAGGGTTTATCCTGAATTCAGGAACCGGTTCCCGCAACAAAGCATCCCCAATGTTCGCGCTCCCGCCCCCACAGGGCGGGAATTGCCGAAAAGTTTCCAGGCCAGAAACATCCGCAGAAGTTGGGGAACAAATTTTGGAGGAATGTCATGCTTACCATTGGTGATTTTTCCCGTCTGAGCCGGGTGACGCCCCGGATGCTGCGCCACTACGACGCCCTGGGCCTTCTCCGCCCGGAGGCGGTAGGGGACAACGGCTACCGCTACTACCGGCAGGAGCAGCTGTCCGACCTGATACGCATCCAGTGGCTGAAAAACTACGGCTTCTCGCTGGGGGAGATGGGGCCGCTGCTGTCTCTGGACGGTGAAGAGCTCCTCCCCCACCTGCGCCGCCGGCGGCTGGAGCTCTACCGGGAGCTGGACCGGCAGCAGGGTCTCATCCACCAGCTGGAGGCGGACATCTTCCGTATGGAGGGAACGACAATGATTGAAACACCGTACCATGTGATCCTGATTCAGGACCCGGAGCAGAAGGTCTTCTCCATCCGGGAAACCATCGGCGTAAACCAGTATCACGACTTCTTTGAGCGGCTGTACCGAGAGGCGGACAAACGGGGGCTGAAACAGGCGGGGCCCATCCAGATGCTCTACCACGACAAGGAATTCAGCCACGAGAGCTCCGACGTGGAGGCCCAGATGGTGGTGGCCCAGGACGGCCCTGATGTTAAAATCAAGCCCGCCTGCACCTGCGCGGCAGTCCAGCACAGAGGTTCCTATGCGAATCTGCACCTGGCCTACGACGCCCTGTGCGGCTGGCTGGCGGAGCATACGGAGTACCGGATGTGCGGCCCCGCCATGGACCGCTATTTCGGCGACCCCGACAACACGCCCCCCAACCAGCTGGAGACCGGGGTGCTCTTCCCGGTGGAAAAGGTATAAGCAAAGGGACGGCCATAAGGCCGTCCCTTTTAAAATCCCTTGTCCCGTCCACAGGCGGGAAAGGCCCCTTTGGGGTGCGTATCCGCAATCAGTGCTTCCGGAAAAAGGCCACCGCAATGGCGCCGGGGCCAACGTGAGTGCCGATGGTTCCCCCCACGGTGCCCAGAGGCAGCTGGTCCACCTGCTCCGCCCACAGCGCGGCGCTGTCGGCGATGTACTTTTGCAGCAGGCCGTCGTCCAGCCCGGCGTAGCCCAGGCGATAGGGCCGGGAGAAGTCCACGCCGCCGGTCTTTTGAATCTCCTGGACCAGCAGGTTGTTGCCGTTTTTGGAGCCCCGGGCCTTGCCCAGCACCACAACCTCACCCTCCTGGACGGCCACCACCGGCTTGATGGCCAGCAGTCCGCCCACCAGGGCCACCGAGGCGGACACCCGGCCTCCCCGCTTCAAATACTCCAGGGTATCCAGCAGGGCCACCAGGCGGATGTCCTTCTTCTCCTCGTCCAGCCTTGCGGCGATGGCGGCGGCCTCCAGTCCCTGGTCCAGCAGCTCCAGGCCCCGCTCCACCAGAATCAGCTCCCCGATGGTGGCATTGGCGCTGTCCACCACAAAGACCTTTCCAAGAAATTCCTCCGCCGCGATGCAGGCGCTCTGGTAGGTGCCCGACAGCTTGGCCGACAGCACCACCGCCACCACGCTCTCCCCGGCCTCCACCGCCGCCCGGAAGGCGTCCTCAAACCGGGCGGGGGAAATCTGGCTGGTGGTGGGCAGGTCCTCCCCCTCAATCAGCTTCTCATAAAACTGGTGGTGGGTCAGGTTTACCCCGTCCTGATAAGTCTCTGTTCCGAAGGTGATGTCCATGGGCAGCACGGTCACCTCTGGCCGGTGGGGAGGCAGCAGGTCACAGGCGGAGTCGGTAATAATACGAATCTTCATAATTTTCCTCATTTCTCGCCTCATCTTTTGCAAGGCCGGTTGATTGTATCACACCCCGCCGAAGAATACAAGAGAAAATATAGCCCGCAGCCAAAAGGCTGCGGGCTTCGATCTGCTTAATACATGCCCATGTCGGGGGCGGGGGCGGCGGGAGGCGCGGGGGGCTGGGGCTTGTCAGCCACCAGGGACTCGGTGGTCAGCAGGACGGAGGCGATGGAGGCGGCGTTCTCCAGGGCGGAGCGGGTCACCTTGGTGGGGTCGACAATCCCAGCAGGGATCATGTCGCAATACTCCTCCTTGTAGGCGTCGAAGCCGTAACCAACCTTGTTGGCCTCCTGGATCTTGGACAGGACCACCGCGCCATCGATGCCGGCGTTGGCGGCAATCTGCTTCACGGGAGCGGTGAGGGCCCGGGCGATGATCTGCACGCCGGTCTTCTCGTCGCCCTCGGT